>BEIR01000032.1 GCA_002898855.1 bacterium HR41 | reverse complement strand
CGGTCTCAAGTTCACGGTGCCGCAGGAGCTGTCGCATCCGGGCGGTCTCGACGCGCCGGTGCGCTACGCGAAGACCGAGATCTTCCGCCAGACGCGGGTGGTCCGCATTCGCGGTAAGCGCGTGCGCGTCCCCTACATCGCCTCGATTGCCTGCGACAGCAAGAAGTACCGCTACGCGCACGTGGTGTTCACCGGCGAGGACGGCAAGTCGGTGACGGTGGTGCGGCGCGTGCGCTGCTAGCGCACGAGCGCGAGTCGTCTCCGCTCGTTCCCGTGCGGGCGGAGGGTGCGGGAGCCCGGACCACGGTCCGGGCTCCTCGCTTTTTCCGGCCTTTCGTCGCGTCCGGACCGCTCTCGACCGGATCGCCCGCACCGCCCACGGCTCGGTTCCTCCTTGACATCGCCGCATGCGTCATGAAATGCTGTTACATCGAACGTTGCCGCGTCGGCGCTTCGCGGGACGCGCCGGGGCGAGCGACGTCTTGAGGGAGCGAGAGATAGGCCACCTCTGCTGGCGTGATCGCAAGGAGGAGGAAGGAGGAAGATGCCAAGCGCGTCATCGCACCGGCCGCGGCGGTCCGTGGTCGCCGCCGCGGCGTCAGCCGGGGCGTTGGCGGCTGTGGCCCTCGCCGCAGCGGCGAGCGGCGCAGTCGACGCCCAGAACCTGATTACGGTCAAGGGCAGGGGTCTCCCCTACGGGTCAGGATCGCCTACCAAGCCGCTAGCGAAGGATCTCTCCTTCAGCGCCGAGATCCATCCGCCTGGCGGCGTGATCGTCGCCCCGCTCGAGCGCTACCGCATCGTCATCCAGGGGGGGCGCGTGTTCCCGAAGATCGCCGGGCGATGCACGCTGGCGCAAGCCTCGAGCGGAGACCACGACAAGGTCTGCAAACGGGCCAAGGTCGGCACCGGCACGATCGAGGTGTGGTACGGGGTGCCGGGCGATCCGGTCGCCACGACGCCGACCTGCAACCTCGCAACCACCTTCTACAACACCGGCACCGGGTTGGCGATCCGGCTTGATGTCAGCCCCGACCCGCCGTGTCCCGTCCAGTCGCCGCCCCAGAACGTGCTGCCAGGGCGTTTCATTACGCCGCGACTGGGCGGCAAGCCGGCGGGCGGGATCGAGTTCACAGTGCCGCCCGAACTGCGTCACATCGCCGGGCTCACGATCCTCGTCAAGCGACTCGATGGGCGCTTCCGTCGGATCGTCGGCAAGGCGCGCGTCGCCGGCCACACACGCAAGGTCGGCTACTTCTCGTCGATCGCCTGCCAGGACCGAAAGCAGCGCCTGGTCGAGGTGAGCGGGGTCGACGAGAACGGCCGCTCCTACGTAGCGCGCACCCGCGTCCGCTGCTGAGGCGCTGCCGACCAGGAACCGCACGGTGAGCGGCGCGCCACGGCGCGCCGCTCACCTCTTTCCGGACATCTTTTCCTAGGCGCTCGCCGGCGCCGCGTCGCGCTCGAGCCCAGCCTGGGTGCGCAGTGCCTCGGCCTTGTCGGTGCGCTCCCAGGTGAACTCCGGCTCCTCGCGACCGAAGTGCCCGTACGCTGCCGTCTTGCGGTAGATCGGGCGGTGCAGGTCGAGGTGCTTGCGGATCGCGAGCGGCCGCAAGTCGAAGTTCTCGTCGATCAGCTCGAGGATCCGTGCCTTCGGCACGCGCTCGGTCCCGAACGTCTCGACCATCAGCGAAACCGGACGGGCGACCCCGATCGCGTAGGCGACCTGCACCTCGCACCGATCAGCTAGCCCCGCGGCGACGACGTTCTTAGCGACGTAGCGCGCCGCGTAGGCAGCCGAACGGTCGACCTTCGAGGGGTCCTTGCCCGAGAAGGCACCGCCGCCGTGGCGAGCCATGCCGCCGTAGGTGTCGACGATGATCTTGCGGCCGGTCAGTCCGCAGTCGCCCATCGGGCCGCCGATCTCGAACTTGCCGGTGGGGTTGACGAGGAAGCTGCGCTTGAGCTGTGCCTCGTCGAACATGTCGCCGTAGCGCTCGCCGAGCACCGGCAGCACCACGTGCTCCCACAGATCGGGCTTGATGTCGCGCTCGGCGTCCTTGCCCTCGGCATGCTGCGTCGAGATCAGCAGCTTGACGATCTCGACCGGCCGCTCGTCGACGTAGCGCACGGTCACCTGTGTCTTGCCGTCGGGACGCAGATAGTCGAGCGTGCCGTCCTTGCGCACCTCGGCCAGCCGGCGCGCCAGCGTGTGCGCGAGCTGGATCGGCAGCGGCATCAGCTCGGGTGTTTCGCGCGTGGCGTAGCCGAACATCATCCCCTGGTCGCCGGCGCCGGCGATGTCGAACTCGTCGGCCTCGCCCTTGCGCGCCTCGAGCGCCTTGTTCACCCCCTGCGCGATGTCAGGCGACTGCTTGTCGATTGCGCACAGCACCGAGCAGGTGTGGCAGTCGAAGCCGAAGGCGGCGTCGGTGTAGCCGATCTCGCGGATCCGTTCGCGCGCGATCTCGACGAAGTCGATGTGGGCGTCGGTGGTGATCTCGCCCGAGATGATCACAAGGCCGGTGTTGACGAGCGTCTCGCACGCCACGCGCCCGTCCGGGTCCTCGGCGAGGACAGCGTCGAGAACCGAATCGGAGATCTGGTCGGCGATCTTGTCGGGATGCCCCTCGGTGACCGACTCGGAGGTGAAGAGGAACTCGTTTTCGCTCAGACGCATCTGTTCTCCGTGATTGACCGCTTGACAGTGACGCAGAGGTGGGAGAGGTGCCGCTCGCAAGCATCCGTCCGGCAGCGCGGCGGGTTCGCGCTTGCGCCGACCTTCAAGATACCCGCCTGCGGCCACGCGCGGAAGCGGGTCGCCGCCCGGAGCGCTCGCGCAGGTCGATAACCAGCGGCACGCCTTCGAGAGCGAACCGCTCGCGCAAGCGGTTTTCGAGGAACAGGACCCAGTCGCGGGCCACCAGCGACCGGTCGGAGACCTGCAGGGCGAAGCGCGGCGGTGCGGTGTCGTACTGGGTGAAGTAGTAGGTACGCAGGCGCTTGCCCCGCACCGCTGGCGGCTGGCGCGCCGCGACGACCTCGGCGAGGAACCGGTTCAGAACCGGCGTCGGCAAGCGCTCGTGAACGCGTGCCGCGAGCTCGAGCGCGGTGGCGACCAGGCGCTTCAGCCCGCGCCCGGTGTGGGCCGAGACGGCGATCACCGGCGGGCGCTGGCGCAGGCGCGCGGCCACGCGTGCCTTCGCCTCCTCGATATCGCAGCGCGTCGCGTCCCACTTGTTGAGGGCGATCACCGTCGCGCAGTGGGCGCGCATCGCCAGCTCGGCGATGCGCAGATCGTCGCTCGTGACGCCCTCGCTGGCGTCGCAGACGACGATCGCCACGTCGGCGCGTTCGGCCGCGCGCTCCGAGCGCAGGCGGGCGTACCACTCGGCGGGCTGGTCGATACGCCCGCGCCTGCGGATGCCCGCGGTGTCGACGAGCACGAAACGCCGCCCGGCGAACTCCACCTCGGTGTCGATCGCGTCGCGTGTGGTGCCCGCGATCGGGGTCACGACCACCCGCTCGTCGCCGAACAGGCGGTTGAGCAGCGACGACTTCCCGACGTTCGGGCGGCCGATCAGTGCGAGCTGCGGCAGACGGTCGGCCGCAACGGCGGGTGCGCCCTGTGGGCGCGTCGTGGCAGCGGCGGCTGGGGGCGGCGCGGCGGCGGCTGCTGGCAGTGGCGGGGCATCAGGGGCGGCTGCCGGGGGCGGCAGCAGCGCGACGATGCGGTCGAGCAGATCGCCGCTGCCGAGCCCGTGGATCGCCGACACCGCGAGCGGCTCGCCGAGCCCGAGCCGCCAAAACTCCTGGGCGAGACCGACCTGGCGGAGATCGTCGATTTTGTTGGCGACGACGAGCGCCGGCTTGCCGGCGCGCGCCACCAGTCGCGCAAGCTCGGCGTCGCCGGGACGCAGCCCGGCGCGCGCGTCGCACACGAGCAGCACGACATCGGCTTCGGCGAGGGCACGCTCCACTTGCGCGCGCACCTGGCGTTGGATCACGCCGTCGTCGGCCTCGTCGACACCGCCTGTGTCGACCAGCACGAGCTCGCGCCCTCCCCACTCGGCCGTGACCTCTTTGCGATCGCGCGTCACGCCCGGCGCCGAGTCGACGACCGCCTCGCGCACGCCCGCCAGGCGGTTCACGAGCGTCGACTTGCCGACGTTCGGGAAGCCGACGACCGCGACGCGCGGGCGACCGTCGCGACTGCGCCCCCCACCCCCAGCAGCAGCTTCGCTCTTGCGCGCAACGAGGGCGGCGATCCGCGCGACGACGTCGTCGAGCGACAGCGCTGTGGTGTCGATCGTGACCGCGTCGCCGGCCGGGCGCAGCGGCGAGTGCTGGCGCTCGCTGTCGCGGCGGTCGCGCACCTCCTGCTCGCGCAGAACCTCCTCGGGGTCGCGGCCAGTGTCGGCGGCACGGCGGCGCGCGCGCTCGCGCGCGTCGGCGTCGAGAAAAACCTTGATCTCGGCGTTCGGCGCTACGACCGTGCCGATATCGCGCCCCTCGGCTACCCAGTCTCCATCGGCGAGAAGCTCACGCTGCTTGGCGACGAGCGCCTCGCGCACCGCGGGGTCGGCGGCGATCCGCGACGCCGCCTCGGCGACGTCGGCAGTGCGGATCGCGGCGGTGACGTCGACGCCGTCGAGGAGAACGCGGCCGTCGGGGGCGAGCTCGATCCGCGCCGCGCGTGCAACGTCGGCGGGGGCGCGGTCGGGCCGCTGGCTCGCGGCGAGCGCCGCCGCGCGGTACATCGCACCGGTGTCGAGGTAGCGGAAACCGAGGCGCTCGGCGAGCGCCCGCGCAACGGTGCTCTTGCCCGCGCCAGCGGGGCCGTCGATCGCGACGATCATCGCCGCAAGGGTACGGCCCGAACAGCGCCGACAGCGGCCGCTAGCGCCCGCACAGAGATGCGAGGTCGGCGACGAAGTCCGGGTAGGAGACGGCAGCGGCCTCGATCCCCCGCACCACCACGCCTTCGCGGGAGGCGAGCCCCGCGACCGCCCCGAGCATCGCCAAGCGGTGGTCGCCGTGGGCGTCGACCACCCCGCCGCGCAGCGGCGCGCCGCTGCCGCGCACCACGAAGCCGTCGGGGAGCTCCTCGATGTCCGCCCCGAGCGCGCGCAGGTTGCTGCAAACAGCGGCGATGCGGTCGGACTCCTTGACGCGCAGCTCGCCAGCGCCACGCACGACCGTCTCCCCCTCCGCAAAAGCTCCCAGGAGCGCGACGAGCGGCAGCTCGTCGATCGCCAGCGGCACCTCGTCGGGACCGACCGTGGTGCCTTCCAGCGGCCCTGCCGCCACGTCGAGCTCGCCGATCGGCTCGTCGGCGGCGAACGCCCCCGCCGCTTCACGCTCGCCGACCAGCACCGCCCCCATCCGCTCGGCGATCGCGAAGAAACCGCAGCGCGTCCAGTTGAGCCCAACACCGCGCACCACGAGCCGCGACCCGGGCACAAGGATCGCGGCCGCCACCATGAACGCCGCCGAGGAAGGATCGCCCGGGACCTCCACCGTTTCGAGCTCGAGCTCGTCGACCGGGCACACCCGCAAGGCGTGTCCGTCTTTCGTGAACGGCACGCCGGCGCGGGCGAGAAAGCGCTCGGTGTGGTCGCGGCTCGGCACCGGCTCGACGACCTCGGTAGCACCCTCCGCCAGCAGACCGGCGATCAGCACGCACGACTTCACCTGGGCGCTCGCGATCGGTAGCTCGTAGCGGATGCCGTGCAGTCGGCCGCCTGTGACCGTGAACGGGGGGAAGCGGCCGGCGCGCATCTCGATCTCGGCCCCCATCGCAGCGAGCGGACGCGCGATGCGGTCGACGGGCCGGCGACGGATCGACTCGTCCCCGTCGATACGCCAACTGCGCCCCGGCTGGCCGGCCAGCCATCCGGGCAGCATGCGCATCAACGTGCCCGAGTTGCCGACGTCGAGCAGCCCCCCGGTGGTTTCGAGCGCCCCGCGTAGACCGACACCGCGCACAAGGAGCTCGCCATCGCGCCGCTCGACCCCCGCCCCCACGCGCTCGAGCGCCTCGAGGGTCGAGCGGGTGTCGGCAGCGTCCAGGTAGTTGCGGATCGCCACCGGCTCGTCGCACATCGCCGCCAGCAGCGCGGCGCGGTGCGAGATCGACTTGTCGGCGGGCGGCACGTACTCGCCGCGCACCGGGCCGCTCGGTTCGAATCTGCGTTCCGCCATCTCAGCGCCGCGCCATCACCCCTGTACGCCTCTCAGCGCTCCGCCACCGCGAAGCCGAGACCTTCGATCACCTCGCGCGCCCGGTCGGCCTGCTCGTCGCCGGCCACCCACACCGTGATCGCACCGGAGCGCATGTCGGCCGCGGGCGCCAGCGCGAGGTCGGCGATGTTTACGCCCGCCCGGCTCAACCCGAGAGCCACCTGCGCCACCACGCCTGGCCGGTTCGGAACCACGAACGCGAGCTCGTGCAGCGGCCCGTCAGCGAGGTCGCGCTCGACGAGCGTGCGGCGAGCCGCGCGCGCCCGCTCGGTCCAGTCGCGCACCCAGCCCGGATCGCCGCGCCGCAGCGCCGCCACCACCTCGCCGAGCGCGGCGCGTACACGCTCGACCTCGTCGGCGATCGCGTCGCGGTTGGCGAGGTAGATGTCGGTCCAGATGTCGCTGTTGGCGCCCGCGACACGGGTGGCGTCGCGCAAGCTCGGCGCTAGCGGAGGCACCGGCTCGCGCTCACGCTCGGCAGCGCAAGCGGCGTTCACCGCGAGCACGTTGGCTAGCACGTGCGGAAGATGACTGACCGCCGCGACCAGGCGATCGTGGCGGTCGGCGTCGATCGCCACTGGCCGCGCACCGAACGTGACGATCAGCCGGTGCAACCGCTCGTAGAGGATGCCCGAGCTGTGGGGGGTCGGCGTGAGGTACCAGACGGCGCCGTCGAACAGGTCGCCGCGTGCGTGCTCCACGCCGGCTGTCTCTGCGCCCGCCAGCGGATGGCCGCCGATGAACCGCTCGTCGCGGCTGGCGCGAGCGAGCGGCGCCTTCGCCGACCCGACGTCGCTCACCACGCAGTCGCGCGGCGCCGCCGCGAGCGCCGCTGCGGCGAGGTCGGCGAGCTGCCCCACCGGCGCACAAAGAAAGCACGCCCCGGCGCCTGCTAGCGCCTCGGCGAGCGACGGCGCGGCCTCGTCGAGCGCCCCCCGTTCGCGCGCCCGGGCGAGCGCGTCGGGAGCGGGATCCCAACCGACGACCGTGGCGTCGGGAACACGCTGGCGCGCGGCGAGCGCGATCGAACCGCCGATCAGGCCGACGCCGAGAACCGCGATCCGCACCGCGCGCCAGGCTTCCCTACACGCCCGCCTGGATCGTCTTGCCGGCGAGCTCGGCCGCCTGCTCGACGCGGCGCAGATAGTCGGCGAAACCCTCGGTGCGCAGCTGCTGGGGGCCGTCGCAGACGGCTTCGTCGGGGCACGGGTGGACCTCGACGATGAGACCGTCCGCCCCGGCGGCAGCGGCCGCGAGCGACAGCGGTTCGACGAGCGAACGGCGCCCCGCGGCGTGGCTCGGGTCGACGATCACCGGCAGGTGCGTGAGCTCCTTGAGCACCGGCACCGCCATCAGGTCGAGCGTGAAGCGGTAACTGGACTCGAAGGTGCGGATGCCGCGCTCGCAAAGGATGACGTTGGGGTTGCCCTCCTTGAGCACGTACTCAGCCGCCATCAGCAGCTCGTCGAGCGTGGCCGCGAGGCCGCGCTTGAGCAGGACTGGCTTGCCGGCGCGCCCGACCTCGGTGAGCAGCGTGTAGTTCTGCATGTTGCGCGCACCGAGCTGGACGACGTCGGCGACCGCAACGACGCGCTCGACGTCGCGCACGTCCATTACCTCGGTGACGATCGGCAGACCGGTCTCTTCCTTCGCCTCGCGCAGGAGCTCGAGCCCTGCCTCGCCGAGACCTTGGAACGAGTACGGCGACGTGCGCGGCTTGTAGGCGCCGCCGCGCAAGAGTTGCGCGCCGGCCTCTCGCATCGCCCGTGCCGCTTCGAGCATCACCTCGCGCGACTCGACCGTGCAAGGACCGGCGATGACTGCGAAGTGGTCGCCACCGATGCGGCGCCCGTCGACGTCGATCACCGTTCGCTCGCCGTGGCGGAACTGCGCCGACGCGAGCTTGTAGGGGCGCATGATCGGCATCACGCGGTCGACAGCGGGATGGTCCTCGAGTCCGAGACCGGCCACCTCGTCGTCGTGGCTGCCGATCGCCCCGATCACAGTCACGAACTCGCCCCGCGAGATGTGTGCGCGCGCCCCGACCGACTCGATGCGCTCGACGACCTCGGCGATTTGGTCGTCGGTCGCTCCCTCTTTCATCACGATCATCATCGCTCTGTCGCTCCTGCCTCCTGGAAGACTACGTCGGCTCGCTTGCCGTGAACTTTCGGCCCGCTGCGCGGCGACGGCCGCGGTCGGCGTCCGGCGGGTGCGGGCGAGACCTCTCGGGCGCCGGACGCCTAGCTAAATCGCCAATACCAGCGGTAGTAGCGCGCCGACCCGGGCACGCGCGCAGCGGCGGCCTCGCCGGCACGAGGCGTGCGAGCTTGCCGATCGCGGGGTCGCGCAAGGTCGCCCATTGCTTGCCGTACAGATAGCAGAGCGCTAGCGGTTTCGCGACACCGGGCGATCTGCGCGATCACCGCCGCCAGCGGCGAGCGCCGCGTCAAGCGCGGCGAGGAAGCGGTCGTTCTCGGCGCGCGTGCCGAACGTGACGCGCAGGTGGCCGGGGCCGCCGAGCGCGCTGCCGGCGCGAACGATCACCCCGCGGCGCGCCAGTTCGTCGCAGATAGTGCGGTCGTCGCGACCGCCGAGCTCGACCCAACAGAAGTTGGCCTGGCTGTCGGCGACGCGCAGGCCGCGCGCGCGCAGTTCCCCGACGACGTGCTTGCGCTCCACGGCTGTGCGCTCGACGCGGCGCTCGACCTCGTCCTGGAGGTCGATCGCCACCGCCGCGGCCGCTTGCGCCAACGTGTTCACGGTGAACGGCTGGCGCACCTTTTCGCAGGCGATGCGGAAGCTCTCGGGCCCG
>BEIR01000031.1 GCA_002898855.1 bacterium HR41 | reverse complement strand
GACAAGCGCCGCGGCGAGACAGAGCGCGTACCCGAACACGTAGTGACCACCACCGAACTGGTTGAGGTGCAACCTGCTCGGGTCGTCGAAAAGGGCAGCGAAGCCGCCGTTGCGGAAGAAGAGGATCGCCCACAGCACCGTGCCCGCTGCGGCGGCGCGAAGGAGGACGAACCGCAATCGCTCGTCGTCGAACGGTTCGTTCGGGTGCCGCTCCAGCGGCTCGCCGAGCCCGGGTGGCCGCGCACGTCCGCGCCGGCGTGCCAGCGCCTCCCAGACGAGCGCGAACGCAACACCGACCGACGACATCGCGAGTGCGCCGACTGCGGCGGTGCGCCCCAGGTCAGCGAAGCGAAACCCGAGCAACACCAGTGGGAACGCGCCGTCGTCGGGCCACAGCGCGACAGCGGCGGGACGGACACCGAAGATGAAGGTTTGGGCGAGGGCGACGAAAGCGAGCGGCGAGAGCGCGACGACGCGCACTCCGAAGCGCTGCGCAGCGAGAGCGAAGAGCGACACGGCGAGCAGCGCGGCCATCAGCCCGACGAGGACGACACCGCCCGCGTGATCGGGAGGGCGGAGAGCCGCTACCGCCAAGTAGGCGGCGGCGAAGGCGCTTGCGGCGTTCAGCGCCGGCGCGCGCCCGGGAGGCGCGGCCATGCTCTTCGCTCGCCCGCGTCGGCCAGGCACGGCCGTGGCGGCGCTCGGCGGCCCTTCGCCGCTGCTCACGGTGTGCTGTGAACGGGCGCTCACGGTAGTGCGGAACCTCCGGCACGCGACGACGACGCCTCGACGCACGATGTCGACCCGCCAGTGCCGCTGACGTGCCAACGACGCAACCAGATCCACACGTAGCTGGCCTGCGCGCCGTTGGCGAGCGCGAATGCAATCAGGCCGCCGACCCCGACAGCGTCCAGCGCAAGCGCTGGTTCGAGCGCCAGTGCGGTAGCGACACCGGCGAGGCATGCGCTGCCGACCGCCGCAGCGCCGACGCCCGCGCGGCGTCCCACCAGCAAGAGCTCGCCTTGCGGACCCGCTGCGGCGTCGAGCAAGCGCGCTGCGACGAGCAGCGCGAGGGTCGTGCCCCATGGGCTGTACGAGCTGTCGAAGATCGACAACAGCTTCTCGCCAAAAACGGCTCCGACCACGCAAGGTGGGAGCGTCACGGCGACACCGGCGAGCGACCCCCGGGCGAGCAGACGGCGAGCGAATCGGTGATCGCGCTGCGCGACAGCGCGTGCCAGGTCCGCGACGAGCGTCGCTACGACCGCCTGGTACCCCCAGCTGAACACGCCAGCCACACGCGTCGCTGCGAACAGTCCGGCCATCGCTGCGCTCTCGAGACCGAGGGCGGCACCGATGACGACGGGTAGCCACACGAAAACTTCGGCCAGAGTCGTCGAAGCTGCCGCCCCCAACTCGTCGCGGCGTACGCGCACGCGCCTCTCGCCAGGGGAAACGAGCGCTCGCACCACGTCATACCCGATCGTGTGGCGTGCGAGCAGCAGCGAGGCGACGAGGGCCGCGAAGGCTGCCGCAGCCGTGGCGGCGGCGAGCAGAGTCCACGACACGCCGCTGCCCAGCGCAGCGAGGGCCACCAGTGTGGGAGCGAGAGGCCAGAGCACGTTCTGGACGACCCCCGAGAGGTCGGCTCGCGCGCGCGCCTTGAGAACGCTTGCCGCGAACCCGGTGGTAGCCCACAGCGCCGCCAAGGTGGCGGTGACCGCGACTACCGGAACGGTCAGCGGCAGGCCAAGGAGCGCCACCGTAGGCAGGAGCAGGATGGCGCCACAGCCCGCTCCAGCCCCGAGCAGCGGGAGAAGTGACGGGGGCGGTCGACCTTCGACATCGGCTTCCGCGATCGCCCGCGCGGTGATTCCGTCGGTGCCGAAGCGCACGACCACGCTCAGGAGCCAAGCCGCGGTCCAGATCATGAAGAAGCGGCCGGCCTCGCTCGGACCGAGCGCACGCGTGACAGCCCACACGTGGACCAGAGCAAGAGCCCCGTTCGCAGCGCGCGTAGCCAGGTAGACGCTGCCCTGGCGCACAAGGCGAGCGCCGAGCGTCGACGTCGGGATCACCGAGGCGGTGCGAGGCGCCATCGTCACCCTCGGCGCGCGCCGCGGGTGGGGCGCTTCCGCGTGTTCAGCTTGCCTCGGGAAGAGCGGGGCGACAGCGGATCGAGCCCCGCCTGCTTGCGCAGCCACGAGGTTGCGTCGACATAGAGGCGGTCCCCTTGGCGTATGACGCGCACACCGACAAGACCGATCCCCAGCTCGCTCACGGGTTGTCGCGGCCGCCGTGTCTCGACCCGCAACACGACGCGGCGGCCACCGGCGATGGGTTCGGACTCCACGACTGTTGGCGCTGTCGCCGCGAGCCACGTGCCGAACTCGCCTCGCAACGCGAGGGCGAGATTGAGAGCTGGCACCTGGCGCCGCGAAGCGGGTAAGAGGAGCGTGCGTACGCGCGCCACGTCACGCCGCCTCAACGCCTGCCAAAAGACGAGCGCTCGCCGCTCGTAGGCATCGCTAGCGCTGAGCCAGGGCCGGCGCGCAGGCGCCGCGCCGTTCATCCAGGCGAGAACGCCGCCCACCAGTGCCGCGACCACGATCATCGCCAACGTCGGCCGACCGACGCGGCGCCCGCGCTCCGGCGCTCCCGCCGGCGCCGAAGAGCCGGAGGGCTTGAGAGCGCTCACGGTAACACCTCCCGCGGCAGCTCACCGGGACGCACAGAGCCGCGTGCTCGCACGATCTGCCACTGCCCGCTTCGTCTTGCGAAGTCGATCAACAACGGCACGCGCGGCGCCCAGCGGCGCGGCCCAAGGTAGCGCGCGCGCCGGATCGGTTGAGCGACCACGATCTCGAGCTCGATCGTGGCGCGGCGGCCGCGCCGCACCGCAAGAAGGTCAGGAGGCAAGCCGACCTTCGCCGCTGTGCCGGCGAGCGAGAGCACAAGACGGCGCGCGGTGTCGGTCCTAGCGCTCGGGCCCAGATGGCTCCATGCACGCTGGCTATCACCGAGCTGCAGGTCGCGCCAGAACTGCGCGAACGTGCGTTCGGGGCTGTCGGGTGGGTAAGAGCGGACCTGGCGTGCGCTGACCGGTACGAGCCGCCAGCCGCGGGCGGCGGCAAGGTCGCGAGCGAGTGTGCGTTCGTCCGCTCCTGAGCGTGCTGCCAACGCCGCTGCGGCGAGGGCAAGAACAACAGCCACGCCGAAAAGCACGTGCTGTGGGGAGCGTGGGGGCACGGCGCGATGCTAACCGGCGCAGCGTCGCGCTAGCCAGCGCCGCCGCGCGCCGGTTTGAGGCGCGAAGCGATGACTTCCCGCAGCCGAGCCCGAAAACGGTCGGCCGAGAACTCCTCGGCGCGTCGGCGTAGCGACGCCGGATCCCACTCGCGCCCTACGACCGCACGCACCGCCTGGCGGATCGCTTGTGGTGTCGCCGGTGGATCGATCAACACGCCGTCGACACCGTCGCGGACGATGTCGAGGGCGCCCCCGCGCCGCAACGCCACGACCGGCGCTCCGCTCGCTAGCGCCTCGACCATAGAGATCCCGAAGTCCTCCTCGCCGACGTGGATGAAGCCGCCGGCGCTGGCGAGAAGCGAAGCCAGCTCGTCGCGCTCGAGCCACCCGTGCAGCGTGACGTTGCTCGGTAGCTTGGCGCGAAGCTCGCCGGCAAGCGGGCCGATCCCCACCATCGTCAAGCGCAGATCGGGCAGCTCGCGGAACGCTTCCGCAACCTCGAGCGGCCGCTTGTACGGCACTAGGCGGTGCACCCACACGAAGTGGTCGCGCTCGCGCTGCGCCGCCGGTTGGAACTCGTCCACGGCTACCGGTGGCGGCACGACGATCGCCTCGCGGCCGTAGAAGCGCCGGATCCTTTCCGCGACCGCGGTCGAGTTAGCGACGTAGACGTCCGGTCTGCGCGACGCGCGCAGATCCCAACGCCGCAGCCACCCCGCTGCCAGTCGCAGCGCGAGCGCCGCCGCGCCACGCACCCGTTCGGCGTCCGCGTCGGGAAGCCAGACGTAGCGCATCGGCGTGTGGCAGTAGCAGACGTGGAGCGTGTCGGGGGCAGTCCGCACGCCCGCCGCGCAGGCGTGGGAGGAACTCACCACGACGTCGTAGCTCCCGAGGTCGAGGCGATCGAAATAGATCGGCATATAGGGCAGAAGCCAGCGCCAGCGCCCGGGATCATGGCCCCGCTGACGGATGCCGGGGAGCGAGGAGATGCGCGACTCGCGCACGATCGCGGCTGCCAGCGGGGCCGGGAGTAGCTCGCGCGCAGCGTGGAAGGTGAACACGTCGGGGGTTGCCTCGAAGAGCGGGAGCATCTCCCAGACGGTGCGCTCGGCGCCGTGGAAACCCTGGAACCAGTCGTGCACGATCGCGGCGCGCAGCTGCAACGACCGAGGCGCGGCTGGTGCCTGCGGGCTCGACGCTGGCGCTGACGGCGTCGCCCACTCAGCCACGGTGCACCACCGGTTGTTCGGTTTGCCGTTGCCAAGTGTGGTGGCGCTCGAGCGCCCGGCGCACCCCTAGCGGCCGGCGCAGCTCGACCGATCCGCGATATGGGGCTCCCGCCCACCGGTAGGCGCGCCACTCGCGGAGGCCATCCACCCGGCCCTTGAGGGGCGCGAACGTGCGCAGGACCAGAGCTGCGTAAGTCACGTAGGCAAGGTCGTAGGCCAAGATCTCGGGCAGGCTACGGAGCAGCTGTGTCGTGGTGGCGTTTTTCGCCAAGGTGCGCACACGGTTGCGCCCGACCAGGTACAGCTTGCGCGGCGATCCGTGGCGGGCGGTCGCCGAGTGGTGGTGCAGGACGACAGCACGTGGTTCGTAGACGGCCCGCCACCCGCGAGCACGCGCTCGCCACGCGAGGTCTGCGTCCTCGAAGAAGGCGAAGTAGCTGGCGTCGAAACCGCCGACTTCGTCGATCATCGTTCGGCGGTACAGCGCGGCGCCGCCGGTGGCGCCGAAGACTTCGCTGGCCTCGCCGACGAGCGGATGGTCGATCGACACGCCGACGAGCCGATCCTCGGCGATGCCGAGCCTGTCCATTTCCATACCAGCGGAGTTCACGATCCGCGGGCGGTCGGCGAAGCGCATCTGTGGTGCGACCGCGCCGACACGCGGGTCGCGTTCGCCGGCCTCGAGCATCGCTCGCAAAGCGTCCGGAGCGACGGTGGTGTCGTTGTTGAAGACGGCGATCCATTCGCCGCGCGCTGCCGCAAGCGCGACGGCCATGCCGCCCGCGAACCCCTCGTTGCGCTCGAGCACGACGAGACGCGCGCGCGGATAGCGTGCGGCGACGAATTCCGCGGAACCGTCCTCGGACCCGTTGTCGACGACGACGAACTCGACCTCGTCCGGCACCTCGGCCGCAGCTCGGGCTAGCGAGTCGAGACACTGTTCGAGCAGGTCGCGGCGGTTGTAGTTGATCACCACGACAGAGACGCGAGGTGCCTGTCGCCCGTCCTGTTGTGCCGGGGACGGCTGCCGTATCGGTGCGAGCGGTCCCGACCGCGTGCGCTCGCCGATCGAGACGCTGCTGCTTCGCGCTACTGGTTCCTCGGCGAGCAGCTGGTCGATCACCGCGTCCGTCATGCGCGCCGCGCGCTCCCAGGTGAACTCGCGCGCACGTTCGAGCCCGCGCCGCACGAGCCGGGCGCGCAGATCGTCGTCGGAGATCACCCGAACCAGCCCGTCGGCGAGCTCCTCGGCGCTGGTCGGGTCGACCAACAGCGCCGCATCGCCGCACGTCTCCGGCAGCGCCGAGAGGTTGGAGCAGACGACCGGGGTCCCGCTGGCCATCGCCTCGAGCACGGGAATGCCGAACCCCTCGTACAGCGACGGCAACACGAAGGCCGCCGCTTCTGCATAGAGCGCGGGCAGTTCGCGGTCGTCGACGTACCCGAGTGCGCGGATCGGTGGCAGTTGTCCGGTGCGCATGTAGTGGCGCCCCGACCCGGCCGAAACGAGCTCGACCCCGAGCGTGCGCAAGCGCTCCGCAGCTAACTCCAGGATGCCCAGGTTCTTGCGCGCGATGCGCGTGCCGACGACGAGCACGTAGGGACGGTCGAGCCCGAAACGCTGGCGAATCGCTGGATTGCGGGAGTGCGGTCCGAAGCGCTCGTCGACTCCGTTCGGTACCACGCTCACCCGCTCAGGGGGAACGCCGAGCTCGCTCACAACCTCTTCTTTGGAGAAGCGCGAGGGGGTGATGATGTGGCGGGCGCGACGAGCGAGCAGTGGCAGCATCACGTGCTGGTAGGCCGAATACACCGGCGAGTACCACCCTGGATGGCGCAGCGGAGCGATGTCGTGAATCACGAGCACGTTGCGTGGCGACGCCACGGGCGCGAGGTTGGCGGGGCAGTAGATCAGGTCGCTGCCCGCCGCGAGCGGCAGATACAACTGTTCCCACAAGTGGCCGCGACGGTGGGCCCAATCGGGCGTGGGATGGAGGACGCGGTAGCGGTCGGGGCGAAGTGCCGGGAGGCGCCGGGCCATCTCCGAGGCAACGCGCTCGACACCTCCGACATGAAGGCGCACCGCAGCGCGAGCGTTGATCACGACGCGGCGGCGTGACGCTGCGGCCGAGCGGTCTCCGTTGCCATGGGCTGCTTGGTTGTTCATCAACGTTCTTCGTGTGACCTCGACGCGACCGGGTCCGCTTGCCGTCCCGGTCCGCTGGGGTGTGCCACGATCGCGTTCCAGTGTGCTCGCAGACAGCGTCGATCGCGTTCTATCGGGCGCCGCGCGAGCGTGCGAGCAGACAGCCGCAGCGCGTAGGTGGCGAGCTCGCAAGCGTCATCGACGGCTAGCGCCACCCGACCGAGGCGACGCTTCACGACTTCGCGCCGTCGCGCGGCCTTGAGTGCAGCGACGTGTTCACCGAAGGCACGTTGCACACTTGTGCCCCCGGTGTGTACCAGCTCCACGCTGGGCACGTACCAGGTGTCGACGCCGACGTCCGCGGCACGCAAACACAAGTCGAGATCCTCGTAGAACAGAAAATCGTCGGGCTCGAACGGGCCGAGCTCGCGCAACAACTTCGTCGGGGCGGCTAGACAGGCGGCGATCGCCCAGCCCACGGGTCGCGGTACATCCGTCCTGTAAGGCTCTACCCGTAGGCGCAGCGCGCGCGGCAACAGGGGCCGCGGCGATATCGCTCCGAGTATCGCTGCCCCGGTCCCGGGGCGAGGGTGGGCCGAGTCCTGAACGCTGCCATCGCTGTTCAACAGGCGCGGCACCGCCAAGCACCTACGTTCATGGGCGAAGCTCGCGAGCTGCCGCAGATCACCGTTGCGCAGTTCGCAATCGGGATTGACGAGCACGGTCACGTCGGTCGTGGCCCACTCGATCCCGGCGTTGCAAGCAGCTCCGAAGCCCGTGCCGGCGGGCAGTTCGAGGACAGTGCAACCGTACCGCTGCGCTACCGCCGAGCTGTCGTCGTGCGAGCCGGTGTCGGCGACCACGATCGGCGGGCGCGGGCGTAGGAACCGTCCAGCCGAAGCGAGCAAGCGCTCGAGCTCCGGCGCCGAATCGTGTGTGACGATGACGATCGTGAAATCGGTACGCATGGCTGCGACTGCTTCGTTGGGGCTCGGGCAGGGCTCGCAGCCGGCAGCGTCTCCGGGCCTGTCGGGTCGGCGCTCCATCGTCGCTCCGCCTAGGGCTCGCGTAGCATGCTGGCCGCGGCGCGGAAAACAGCGGCGAGCTCAGCGGCGGCTCGCTCCCAGGAGAGTCGTGCGACCACTTCCCGCGCCGCCGCGGCGAGACGATCCCGTAGTCGTGGATCGCGCTCGACCTCGAGAAGACGCTCCGCTAGCGCCGCCGCGTCGCCACTAGGAAACCGTAGAGCAGCGTCCCCGAGTGTTTCCTCGAACACGGCGATATCGCTGACAACGGCCGGGGTGCCGCGAGCCGCCGCCTCGAGGGGCGGGAAGCCGAAACCCTCCTCGCGCGAGGGGCAAACGAGGCACAAGGCGTTGCGGTACAGAACGTCGAGCAGCGCGTCGTCGACGCGGCCAAGCACGACGACGCCCTCACGCCGAAGCCGGGCGCGCAGCGGACCGTCGCCGGCGAACACGAGGGTGGCCTTAAGGCCGCACTGGCGAGCGAGAGCGTGAGCGTCGCACGCGATGTCAGGTCGCTTGCGCGGTTCGAGGGCGCCGACGACGAGGAAGTATCCGAGCGGCTCGAGGCCCGCAGGGAGGCCGACTCCGCCGTCGGCGGCTTCGCGGGAGGCCGGCGTCGCAGGCGGCCGGCCCGGTCCGGGTCGCACCAGGCGCACGCGCTCGTCGGGAACGCCCCACCGCTCACGCACCAACCGCCCGGTGTGGGCTGACGGCACCACCACGAGCGTCGCACGTTGGGCGAGTTTTCGCGGCCGCGCGAGTCGGTGCCAGAGCCGCTCGTATCTACTGAAGTCGCGCGGCTCGGTTTCGAAGCTGAGATCGTGGACGGTGAGCACGACGGGCGTGTGCCCGCCAAGCGCTACCGGTGCGACCGCTGGCAGCCAGACGACGTCTGGTGTGCCCAAGACCCGGTCGAGGCGGGGACGGCCGGCCAGGGCAGCCGTTCCGAACAGCACACGCGAGGGGATACGCGTAGAGAAGGCTTCGACGCGGGGCGGTAGCGGCTCTTCCGGTGCGCCGAATGAGAGGACCCGCAGCTCGATATCACGGTGACGCTCGTCACCGGCAAGCGCCGCTAGGAAGTGCCGCAGATAGCGCGCCACGCCGCGCGCGGGCGAACCCTGCCTGAGGCTGCGCCCATCGATGCCGACGACCACGTAGCAGGAGCAGCGCTCAGCCGGCGCTCCGGGCACGAAGGCGGCGCACGATCACATAGCCCAGCGCTAATGCAGCGGCGCCTCCGAGGATGATCGGCACTATGGGAGTGTCGTCGTCGGCCACCCGTGCTTGGGTCGCGCCCGCCGCCCGCGTCGGGCGTTCGCGCTTGCCCTTCTCGGCACTGGCTGTGCTCTTGCGAGCACGAGCGCGACGGGTTCCGGTGCCAGCGGCTTTCCGTCCCGTGCGTCTCGACGATCCACTCGCACTGTTCCCCGCGCCGGTGGAAGCACTGGCTCCCGCGCTGCTCCCAGCAGCCGATCCAGCGTTCGACGACCGATAGGTACCGGTGTTCGCCGCG
>BEIR01000030.1 GCA_002898855.1 bacterium HR41 | reverse complement strand
CGTCGTACGCTGAAACGACCTCGTATCCGTCGCGGCGCAGCGGGAAAGCCAGCAGCTCCTGGAGCGGGCGCTCGTCGTCGACGACAAGGATCCGGGCCGTCGCGCTGCCCACCGCGGTTCATTGTAGGTTGCCGGGAAGTGCTCGAGCCACGGCTGTACCGGGCTGCGCTCCTACCTGCGCTGCTCGCCGCGATCGTGGCGATGTTTTCGCTCGAACGCCGCCCCCCGGCGCTCCCCCAGGGGCTTGCCGCCGACGTGCTGCTCGATGGCAGGTTGATCGCGCAGGAGGGCGAGCGCATCGCCCGCAGCTACCCCGACCGGCGCGCCGGAGCGCCTGGCGATCGCGCGCTCGCCGACCTCGTCGGCGGGCGGCTCGCCGCGCTCGGCTTCACGGTCGATCACGACCGCTTCGAGAGCGGCGACCGCCAGCTCACGAACGTCGTCGCGACGCGACCGGGCCGCTCCGACACCGCACTCATGCTGGTGGTCCCGCGCGACGCGTGGCGGGCGCGTGACCGCGCCACCGCTGCCGACACCGCAGCGCTGCTGGCGATCGCCCAGGTGTTGGCGGGCCGGCCGACGAAACGGAGCATCGTGCTTGCCTCGGTCGATGGTCGGGCCCATCCCGAGGCTGTCGAGCGGGCGGTCGATCGCCTACGTGACGCCGGCCGCGAGATCGTTGCCGCCGTGGTGTTGAGCGACGTCGCGTCAAGAGCGGACGGTGGGACACCGGTCGTGGTCTGGTCGGGGGGCGATCGCCGCACGAGCGCCCAGACCGAGCGCACGGCGCGCGCCTCGTTGCGCGAGGAGACCGCCGAGCCGGCGGCAGCGTCGAGCTTCGCCGGTCAGGTGGCGCGTCTCGCCTTCCCGATCGGCGTCGGCTTGCAGTCCTCACTCCTCGAAGCCGGTATCGACGCTGTGCGCATATCCGGCTCCGGGGAGCTCGCGCCTGCCCACAACCGGCTCGCGCGGATCGATCCCGACAGCGTTGGGATCCTCACGCGCACGGCGCTGCGGACGCTTACCGCTCTCGACCAGGGCGGTCGGTTGGCGGTCGCGCCGGGTCGTTACGTCACGGTGCTCGGACTCGTTCTGCCCGGGTGGGTCGTGTCGCTGTGCGCCGCGACGCTGCTCTTGCCCGTCGCCTTCGCGACCGCCGACGCCGCGGCCCGTGCGCGCCGCCAGGGGCGGCGGCTACGTGTCGGTGTCGCGCTCGTGACGAGCTTCGCGTTGCCGCTGTTAGTGCTCGTGGGCGGTGTGCGCGTCGCCGGAATGGCGGGCTGGTTCGGCCCGTCCGGTCTCGGGGTGAGCGATCCGTTCGCCGTCGGGCCGAACGGCGGACGCGTGGCGCTGCTGGCGGCGATCGCGGTGCTGGCGCTGGGTTGTTGGTTCGCGGTTCGAGCCCTCGGTCGCGCCGCCCGCAGTCCCGCCGCCGGTGCGGGAATCGCGATCGTGCTCGCGGTCGCGGGCGCGGTGCTGTGGCTCGCCAATCCCTACGCCCTCGTCGTATGGCTGCCGGCGCTCCACGTCTGGGCGCTGAGGGCGCTCCTTGTGCCGGCTACCGGCGGTGGCCGCGGTGCCGGCACGCTCGCTGTCGGGCTCGCGCTGCCCGCTGCCGTCTGCGTCCATCTGCTGTTGCGCACGGGCACGAGCCCGGTCGAAGGGGCATGGCACGCGCTGATCGCGGTCGCCCAGGGTGCCGCCGACGAGGTGGTCGTAGCGACGTCGGCGCTCTTTTTGGCGGCTGGCATCGCGCTCGCCCAGCATCTGCGCGCGAACGTCGAGCGCGCGGAAGCGCGGCGCGCGGAGGCGCGAGCGCATCCCGGCCGCGCGCTGCGGTGAGCGCTGCGGGGGGGGGGGCACGCACCCGGGGGCTGGTCAGTGCTCGAAACCGCGCAGGCCGCGCCGCTCGCCGTGCTGGTCGCTGAACGCGACACCGCTGCCGGACTCGACGCTACCGATCCAAGTCACGGGACACCCGAGCTCGGCCAGCGTGCTTTCGACCGCGGCGCACAGCGACGGGCGCGCCGTGAAAAGGAGCTCGTAATCCTCGCCACCGGTCGCCGCTAGTTCGCCCGCATCGCGTCCGAGCGCGGCTGCCACACCCTCGACGCCGGGGGCGATCGGCAGCCGGTCGAGTCGCACGTGCAGCGCTACGCCGCTCGCCGCGGCGACATGGCGGGCGTCGCTGGCGATGCCGTCGCTTACGTCGATCATCGCGCTGACGCCGAGGCGGGCGAGGGCGCGGCCCTCGGCGAGTCGCGGCCGCGGGCGTACGAGCCGCTCGCGCAACACCTCGTCCGCTCGGTCGCGGGCGAGGAGAGCGGCGGCGGCCGCGCCGAGCGTGCCCGTCACGCCGACCAGCTCACCCGGCGCTGCGCCGTCGCGGCCGACGAGCCTCTCGCCGGTCGCTGCCCAGCCCACCACTGTGACGGCGAGAAACAGCACCGGTGCGGCCACCACGTCGCCGCCTACGAGCGCGACGCCGACCTCGTCGGCGAGGCCCACGAACCCGTCCGCCACACCGTCGACGAGCTCTTCGCTGGCGTTCGCGGGAAGGCCGATAGAGAGCAGCACTTCGCCCGGCTGGGCGCCCATCGCGGCCAGATCCGAGAGAGCCGTCGCGAGCGCTTTGTGGCCGATCTCGGAGGGCGTGTAGCTGTCCGTCGTGAAGTGCACGCCGTCGACGACGGTGTCGGTCGAGATCGCGCACAGCCCGTCGGCGCGCAAGACCGCTGCGTCGTCGCCGGTCCCGCGCTCGATCCGCGCTGTCGGGCGGCTGGCGCGGCGCGCGAAGCGTCCGATCGCGGCCAGTTCGCGCACAGGGTCAACGCCCGCCGGCGGGGGCGCCCCCGCCCCCCGGGCTGCCGCCGCTCGGTCCCTGGGCGCCGGGTGGCGAACTCGGCGGTGGCTCGCCGACGCGCGGGTAGTCGGCGGGCGGCGCTTCGGTGCGCGGCGCGCCCTGCGGCGGGCTCTCGTAGAAGCGCGGGTCGTAGCTCCCGGCGCCACTCTGCGTGGTGGTCCCGGTCCTGGCCTGCGGTGTGCCGTAGTAGCGGTAGGAGTCGGGCGCGCCGGTGACAGCCCGACTGCTCATGAACGGCGAGAGCCGCGGCAGCGTCGGCGGTGCCGGGAAGTCGGAGCAGTCGCCACGACGTGCCACCTGCATGTAGTCGTGCCAGATCGCCGCCGGGAACGTGCCGCCGGCGACCGCGATGCCGTGCACGCTGCGCATCGCGATCTGAGCGTTCGGGTAGCCGACCCACACCGCGGTAGCCAGTTTCGGTGTGTAGCCGACGAACCAGGCGTCGTTGTAGTTGTCGGTGGTACCGGTCTTGCCGGCCGCCGGACAACCGATGTTCGCGCGTGTGCCGGTGCCGGACAGGACGTTCTGGCGCAAGATCCGTGTAACGACATAGGCCGCGCCGGCGTCCATCACGCGCTTGCGCTCGGTCTTGCCGAGCTCGTCGACCTTGCCGTTCGGGAACACCACCTTGAGGATCGCTTCCGGCCTGTTGCGGATCCCGCCCGACGCCAGCGTCGCATAGGCGTTGGCCATCTCGAGCGGCGAGACGCCGATGCGCAACCCGCCAAGTCCCTCGGCGGGGTAGCAGTCGAGCTTGGTCGTGATACCGAGCTTGCGTGCCTCCTCGCAGACGGCGCGAGGCCCGAGGTCGAGGATCAGCTGGGCGTAGACGGTGTTGTCGGAGCGCAGCGTCGCGCGCGTCAGCGTCATCGCCCCGCCGTAGGTGTTGTCGTAGGTCTTGACTTGCCAGGGGCCGTAGCCGGGCACCGTGAGCGCGAGCGGTTTCGAGACGTAGACCGTCCGATCGGGGTCGATCCCCCGCTCCACCGCCGCCGCAAGCACGAACGTTTTGAACGCCGACCCCGGTTGGCGCCGTCCCTGAGCGGCGAGGTTGAAGGTCGTGTCCCGGTAGTTGGAGCTCGCCGCCATCGCTTTGATGTAGCCGGTCGCAGGATCGATCGAAACCACCGCAGCGGCAGGATCGCCGGGCAGACCGAGCTGCCCTTGGATGGCGCGCCTCGCCGCTTCCTGGAGCGCCGGATCGATCGTCGTGTAGACGCGCAAACCGCCGCGGCGGAAAACGTTGATGCCGTAGCGCTCGATTAAGCGCTCTTGTACGTAGTCGAAAAAGTAGGGCTCGCGACGCACGGTGTAGCTCGTGCCGCGCCGCAAGCCGAGCGGTGCCGCCTTCGCCCGTGCCGCCTCGAAGCGGGTTATGTAGCCGAGGTCCGCCATCCGCTCGAGCACCTCGTTGCGCCGCTCGAGCGCCGCACGCGGGTTGCGGAACGGGTTGTAGTAAGAGGGTGCCTGCGGCAGCCCGGCGAGCAGCGCGGCCTCGGTCAGGGTGAGATCGCGCGCGTGTTTGTCAAAGAACGTTTCGGCAGCCGCTTCGACGCCTAGCGCGGTGCGTCCTTGCACGGTGCCGTAGGGGACGGTGTTGAGATACGTCTGCAGAATCCAGCGCTTCGAACGACGCTTCTCTAGCTCCGACGCCAGCTTCGCCTCCCGGATCTTGCGTGCGAAGTTGCGCTGCGGATCCTTGATGTAGAGGGCGCGAACGAGCTGCTGGGTGATCGTCGAGCCGCCCTGCACCGTCTTGCCCGACTGGAGGTTGCGGATGCCGGCGCGGATGATCGCCGTGTAGTCGACACCGTGGTGGCGCCAGAAGCGGCTGTCCTCGATCGCCACCGTTGCGTTGCGCAGGTGCGCTGGCATCTGGCTCCAGGGGATAGGTGTGCGGATCACATCGGACTGCACGAAGCCGAGCCGCGAACCGTCGGCGGCGTACACGACCGACGTGCGCCCCTTGTCGAGCGGTTTCAGCTCGTCGATGCCGGGGGCGGTAGCGGCGATCGCGAGCACGTAGCCGACGACCGCGACGACCGAAGCAGTCACTACCACGGCCAACAGCGCGACCGCTGCCAACAACCCCCGCCGGGAACGGCGGCGTCGCCTCTGTCTGCGTCGGTAGGTCATCGCGGCCGCTCGGGACGCGGCCGGTGCGGTGCGGCAGCCGGCCTGGGTCGAGGATATCCGCGCTCTAGCTTTCGCGGTGACCGTTGGCTTCGGCCTGCCCGAGGGCGTTCAGCCAGTCCGAAAGGAGTTCCGAGCGTGCTTGCTCCCAGTCTGCGTGCGGCGGCAGGCGCAGCAACGCGACGAGCTCGACGCCTTCCTTTTCCACACAGTTGACACGCACGTCGAGGCCGCGCGAACGTGGCAGCGCGGCGGCGCGCTCGAGGTCGACGGAGCGGTCGACCCACAGCGGGACCTCGACCAGCAGCCGGCGGTCGCGCAACGTGTGGTTTTCGAGCGTCGACTGCACGAGCCGTTCGTTGGGGATCAGCAGCCGACCGCCGTCGGCTAGGCGGATCGTCGTGTAGCTGAGCGCCAAGTCTTCGACGAGCCCGCGGCGGCCGTCGAAGGTGACGATGTCGCCTACGCGCACCGGCTGGGTTATCGCGATCAGCACCCCAGCGATCGCGTTAGCGAGCGTTTGGCGGGCGGCGAAACCGACGACGATGCCGACCACTGCCGAGGACGCGAGCAGACCGGTAGCGAGGCGACGGACGTCGGGAAACTGGGCGAGGGCGAGACCGGCACCGACGACGACGATCGTCGCGAACACAAGGCGCCGCACCAGTCGCAGGCGAGTACGCGTCTCCGGCGAAAGCTCCTCGGCGCCGAGCGCCTCGCGCAGCTTGTGGGCGCGCCGTGCGAGCGAGCGATCGAATAGCTCGGCGACGAAGAGCGCACCGAGAAACGTCGCCAGCGCTGTCAGCTCGCGACGGTGTTCGGCCAAGAACGAAGCTCCCGTATAGAAATCGGGCATGGCGCTGCAGGCTAGAGCGGCGGGGCGACGCTGGCCTGCGCAGGCGCGCAGAGCGCTGCGACCTATCGACCGCGAGCTCGCGTGGGTCGTTGCCGTCGCTCTCGCCAGCCGGCTCGCGGTGTGGGCAGTCGCGGCGTTCGCCGCTCTGCTTGCGACCGGCAGCGAATCGCCCGGATCGATCGGCCGGCAGAACGAGCTGCGCTTCGATGACCCGCGCCTGACCCACCCCTTCGGGTCCGGTGTCGACCTTGCGCTCGCGCCGATGGCGCGCTGGGACGCCGTGTGGTACCTGCGCATCGCGGGCGAGGGGTACGGCGCCGATCCCGGCCTCAAGGCTGCGTTCTTTCCCCTCTATCCGCTCCTCGTGCGCGCTCTCGGCACCGTGCTCGGCGGCGGGCCCGGCGGGCGGCTGATCGCCGCCTACGCGATCGCCCTGTTCGCTTTCGTGGCCGCCGCATGTGTCGTGTACCGGCTCGTGCGCGAGCGCCGGGATCGCGCCACGGCCCGTCTCGCCGTCGTGCTGCTGTGCGCTTTCCCGGGATCGCTGTGGTTCGGCGCGCCCTACGCCGAGAGCCTGTTTCTCGCGGCCGCCGCCGCAAGCCTCGCGTGGGCACTACAGGGACGGTTGTGGCTGGCCGCTGCGGCAGGCGGTCTCGCCGCCGCTACCCGGCCGGTCGGCGTGCTGCTCGTGTTGCCGTTGGCGCTCGTGTGGTGGCAGCGGTGGCGCGCGGGCAGCGCCCGGACGTGGCACGCGCTGGCGCTGCTGCTGGTTCCCGCGGGGATCGCGGCTTTCGCTGTTGTGCTAGCGGCGGGCGGTGCACCGGCGCTTGCCTTCGTCGACGTCCAGAGCGCCTGGGCACGCCAAACGGTCGGGCCGCTGGCCGGAGTCTGGCGGGCGTTCGAGGCAGCTTGGCTCGGTGTGCGCCAGCTGGCGTCGGGAAGCCGCGAGGTCGTGTACTTCGGTCTCGCCGCCGGCGACCCACTGCGGAGCGCAGCGATGAACGTGATGCTGTTCGCCTTTCTGCTCGCGGCGCTCGGCGCGATGGCCGTGTCCTGGCGGCGCGTTCCGGTGGCGCTGTGGCTGTGGGCGCTCGCGGTGTTGGCGTTCGCGCTTTCGGTTCCCGCGGTGCCCCAGCCGCTGATGTCGCTGCCGCGTTTCCTTGGGCCGCTCTTCCCGCTCGCCTGGGGGGTCGCGGTCTGGGCGCGCGAGCGGCGCGCGGACGCTGCTGTGGTGGTATCGGCGGCGGTCGTGCTCGGCGCGTTCGCCGCTCTCTACGGGAGCTGGAACTGGATCGGATGACGGCTCCGGCGAGCGCAGCGCCCGGACCGGCCGAGCACCTCGGTGCACCCCTGGACGGGCCTGTGCGGGCGCTCTCGCTCGACGCTCTCGGCACGATCCTGTGTCTCGAGCCGCCGGCGCCACGCCTGCGCCGGGCGCTCGCTGCGCGCTTCGGTGTCGAGCTCGACCGAGCTGCGGTCGAGCGCGCCATCGCGGCCGAGATCGCCTACTACCGCGCCCACCATCTCGAGGGTTCGGACCCCGCGCGCCTCGACGACCTGCGCCGCCGCTGCGCGCAGGTCGTGGACCGTCACCTGCCCGAGCTCGCCGCGCTTGAGGCGAGGGCAGCCAAGCGCGAGGCTGCTGTTCTCGAGGCGCTGCTCGACGCGATCGCTTTCACGCCCTACCCGGACGCGCTTCGCCTACTCGCGCGCGCCCGCCAGCGCGGTGTGCCCGTGGTGGTAGCGAGCAACTGGGATTGCGGTCTCGCCGCGATCCTCGCCGAGCACGGCATCGACAGGTACCTGCGTGGCATGGTGACGAGCGCCGAGCTCGGTGCCGCGAAGCCCGACCGCCGGGTCTTCGAAGCCGCGGCTCGGGCGGCAGGAGTCGCGGTTCGCGATTTGCTGCACGTCGGCGACGACCCCTGTGCCGATCTCGTCGGCGCGCGGCTTGCCGGAGCGCGCGCCGTCCTCGTCGATCGCCAGGGTGTGCACCCTGAGGCGAGAGACCGTGTGGAGGCGCTCGACCAGCTAGTGCCCCTACTCTCCACTGCGTAGCGAGCGGCGCCCGCCGCGACGACCGCCGCAATCCGATGGCGGTGAAACCGGCTTCCTTGCTCAGGTGAACGAGGGACGAGCGACAGACTCCGCAAAGCACGGCGGGGAAGAGCTTTCGCACGAAGTGCCACGCGTCGTGTGGCGATCGCGACCGCAGCGAGGTCGCCGCGCGGCTGGCGTGCGCGGCGCGCCGCAAGACGGGCCGGCATGGCGGCCGTGGCAGGGGTTCGCCGCCTTCGTGTGTGCGATCTTCATGACCCTGGCGCTCGCCGGGATGCTCGCCGCTCTGCTCGGCATCGACAGCGGACACGACGAAACGCTTGCCTTCCGCGTTTTAGCCACGCTCGTGCAGGCGGTGGTTTTTGTCGTTTCGGCGGTGGCGTTCGCCTCGCTGTCGGGATCGGTGCGCGCGCGCGACTTCGGCTTTCGTGGTGGTCCCGTCGGGCGGGTCGCGGCGGCGGTAGCGCTTGCTGCCGTCGCCTACTACACCGCCGTGATCGCCTACTCGCTGCTCGTCAAGCCCGACATCGAGCAGACCGTGGCGCGCGATCTCGGCGCCGACGATGGCGTCGGCGGTCTCGTCGCGGCGGCGATCTTGATCGTCGCTGTGGCGCCGGTCGCCGAAGAGCTGTTTTTCCGCGGTTTCTTCTACCGCGCGCTGCGCGGCCGGCTAGCGGTCTTGCTCGCGGCCGCGGTCGACGGTCTCGTCTTCGGCTTTCTGCACTGGGACTTCCAGAGCGCCGACCAACTGTTGATCGTTCCGCCGCTCGCGCTGTTCGGGTTCCTTCTCTGTCTCCTTTACGAGCGCACGGGCACGCTGTTCGCGCCGATCGCGCTGCACGCCTTCAACAACACGCTCGCACTGTCGGGACAGGCTGCGCACGACGCTGTGACCCTCGCTGTCGGCGCAGCGATGCTGGCGCTGTGTGCGGCTAGCGTCCGCACTCTGCCGATGCTTCAGCGATCCTCTTCTGGTTGAAAAGGGGCACGGCCCGCGCTGCGCGCGGGCCGTGCCAGTTCCCGGATCCCCTTGCCTTCTGCCTGTCTCGTGGGAGGAAGCCTCTCAGCGAGCTCGTCAGTTCGCCGCGCTCGCCGCGGACCCGCTAACAGAACTCGCTGCCGAGCCCGCGTCGCCCGCTGTGCCGCTAGCGCCGTCTGCGGCGTCGGCGTCGACGGACCCCGCTGCCGACGAGTCCGCAACGTCCATCGACTCCGACTGTTGCGAGGCGGCCGCGGCAGGGGGACGGATGACGCTCGTCGCTCCGTTCTGTTCCTCCG
>BEIR01000029.1 GCA_002898855.1 bacterium HR41 | reverse complement strand
TGAACAGCGGGGCCCGGCACGCGCCGCAGAGGTAGACACCGCGCTCTTTGTTGTGCAAGAGAGCGCCGCTGAACGGCGGTTCGGTGCCGGCCTGGCGGAGGATCCAGTAGCGCTCCGGCGGCAGCTCGCGGCGCCACTCCTCTTCGCTTTTCTCGATCCGCTCCTGGCGTCGGGCTGGCTGTTCGCTCACGCCCCGACCTTAGCCAGCCTCGTGCAACGGGAGGGCGCCGGCCGGTACCGGTGGGCGGAGCAGACCGGCCCATGCCGCACGGGCGAGCAGCGTCGCGGCGAATCCGCGCAGCGGCGCGAACGGAGCGAAGAACTCGCGCACCTCCTCTTCGCTCGCCCGCCTACCGAGCCCGCCGAGAGCTCCGACGAGTTTCAGGTACGCGAGGTCGGCGGCGGGCAGAGCGTCGGCGTCGCCGAGCCCTTCGAGCCGGGTCTTGGCGAGCGTCCAAGGGCCGACCCCCGGGATCGCGGCAAGGCGCGCGAGCACCCCTACTTGTCCCTGTTCGTGCCAGCGGGCGCGTGCGGCCGAACCGCTGTCGGCGCCCGCATCGGCGCGCACCACCACTGCCGCTCCCTGCCGCAGCGTCTGTGCACGAGCCGGGGCGAGACCGCAGGCAGCGATCTCGGCGGGAGCGGCAGCGGCAAGGCGCGCAGCCGGCGGCGCGTCGCGCAGCCCTGTTGCCAGCGGTCCCGGCGTTCCGAAACGACGCACGAGCGCCCGCGCGATTGCGGCCGCCCGTTGCGAGTCGATCAGCTGCTCGCAGACGGCGAGCTGGAGAGCTTCGAACGGTCGCGCCGTACGCCGCGGCAGTGCGAGCCACGGCGCCCGGCGCACCAGCGGCCGCAACAGCGGATGCTGGGCGAGCTCGCGCGCCACAGCAGCAAGGTCGATATCGAGTCCCAGCGCGAAGCGCGCGTCCTCGAGCGCCCGCTCCCGCTCGTCGCCGCTGCCGCCGACGGCTCGCAAACGCACGCCGCTGCGGCCAGGCCGCGCCTCGACCACGACTGTGCCGCGCCCCACTGCTACTGCGCGGACGGCTCCGCTTCCCCTTCGCCGCCATGTACCGACGCCGAAGATCGGCGGCAGCCGCCAGCCCTCGGGCACCGCGACGAGAACATCGCCCGACCCGACGACCGTGACGCGCCTCCGGCGCGAGCGCAGCGCGAAGACCGAGCAGTCGCCGTCAGCGCTCACGCAGAAAGTGGATATCGACGAGCAAAGAGCGGCTCGCCGCGATCTCGACCTTGCGCCGCCGACGACGACCGCGCCGCAGCGACCGCAGCAGCCGGAGCGGGAGCCGCAGCGAGCGCACGAGCAGAAAAGCGCCTACCCCGAGCGCGAAACCGCCGGCAGCAGCGGCCGCCGCGACCGGCAGCGGCAGGCGCTCGCGAACCGGTTCGATCGGCCGTGCCACGGCGAGCACCGGGAGCTCCCCGGCCTCGTCACGCGCGGATACGGCGCGCGACACCTGGCCGTCGACCGGGGTTGCCTGCGGCGCGCCGTCGCCTAGTTCGGGCACGGTGCCAGTCTAGTGGCGGGCGCTGACGCAAGCGCCCGCCGCCGAACAAGCAGACGGCCACCGCTCGCGCCCGCAGGCGCTACCGGCTGCGCCACTCCCCGCGCTCAGCCGCCCACCCCTCGCGGCGTGGCCTGAGGCGCAGTCAGCCGAGCGGACGCTCGTAGACGCGCCAGCGTTTGACGACCCGCGCTCCCAGGGCCTCTAGGGCCCGGTTCATCGAACTGTTCGTCTCGAGGATCCAGCTCGCCTCGCCGCGGCCGATCCCGGTGCGCTCGGAGGCGCGGTAGTGAGCCGCATACAGCCCGGCGGCGATGCCGGTGTGCTGCCACGCTGGCTTCACGCCAAGAAAGCCGATTCGCACCTGATCGCACAAGCTGCGCCGACGGAGGTAGTGGACGAAGCCGAACGGCAGCAACCGTCCACGCATGCGCGCGAGCACCTGGTTGATGTCCGGGATCGTGATCGCAACCCCCACCGGTTCGCCGTCGCGCGCCTCGGCGAGCATGAACCACTCGCGGTCGAACGTCAGCTGGAGGTCGAACCAGAGCTGGCGCAGGTCGTGCTCGTCGTAGGGCACGAACCCCCAGTTACGCCGCCACGCCTCGTTGTAGATCTCGCCGAACGCCTGGAGGTCGCGCCACAACGAGCGTCGCGACATCGGCCGGATGCGCACCCCGTGGCGCTCTTCGAGCCGGTCGGCCAGCCGCCAGATCAGCGGCCGCACCTTGTCGCGCTCCTCGATCCGCAACTCCCAGCTGAGCAGGTCCATCGCCTTCTCGAAACCGAGCTCTTCGAAAAGCCGCCGGTAGAAGGGCGGGTGCCAGGGCTGGCGGACGAGCGGGTCGAGGTCGAAACCCTCAACCAGGACGCCGCCCTCGTCGTTGAGGGTGAAATCCATCGGCCCGACGATGCGGTCGCGACCGCGGGCGCGCAGCCACTCTGCGGCGGCGTCGAAGAGGGCGCTCGCCACGCTCTGGTCGTCGACGCACTCGAAAAAGCCGAAGAGTCCCCAACGGTTGCCGTGAAACTCCGAGAAGCGGTAGTCGATGTGGGCGCTGATGCGCCCCACCACGCGACCGCCGCGCCGCGCCAGGAAGTACTCGGCGTCGCCGTGGCGGAAGAAGGGGTTGGTGCGCCGACCAAGGTGCAGGTAGCGCTCGAGCCGTAGCGGGGGAACCCAGCGCGCCTCGTTAGCATGCAGCCGATACGGCAACGCGACGAACTCGCGTAGCTCGCGAACGCCTCGAACGGGGCGGACCTCGACGGACACGGCGCCGCACTCTATGCCAGCCGCGATCGATCTTTTCGACAAAGCCCGCCGACACGAGCGGCTCGCGCAGCTGCGAGCGGCGCGCGAACACGATCTCGTGCCCTTTTTCCGCCGCCTCGAGGGCGAAGCCGGCCCAGTCGTGGCGATGGAGGGGCGCGAGCGGATCATGCTCGGCTCCAACAACTACCTCGGTCTGACCGGCGACGAGCGTGTCAAGCGCGCTGCCCGCGACGCTCTCGACCGCTACGGCACCGGTTTGACGGGCTCGCGCTTTTTGAACGGCACGCTTCCCCTCCACCTCGAGCTCGAGCGGGAGCTCGCCGAGTGGATGGGGTGCGACGACGCGCTCGTTTTCACCGCCGGCTACCTCGCCAACGTCGGGACGATCGCGACGCTGTGCCAGCCCGGCGACACGATCGTCTGCGACTCGGGCGACCACGCGTCGATCCTCGACGCCTGCGCGATGTCTCGCGCCAAGTTGCGGCCCTTCCGCCACAACCGCGTCGACAAGCTCGAACAGGCTCTCGAACGCGCCGCCGACGACGGGGGCGGCGTGCTGGTCGTCGTCGACGGCGTCTTCTCGATGGAGGGCGATCTCGCCCCCCTCGATCGCATCGCCGTTGCCGCGCGCCGTCACGGGGCGCGGCTGATGGTCGACGAGGCACACGGCGTCGGCGTTCTTGGTGAGCGCGGCGCCGGCGCCTGCGAGGCGTACGGCGTCGAAGATCAGGTCGACCTGCGGATGGGAACGTTCTCGAAGTCGCTCGCCTCCTGCGGCGGGTTCGTTGCCGGCCCGGCCGATGTGATCGAGTTCTTGCGCATCCCGTCGCGCGCCTTCATGTTCACCGCTGCCGCGGTGCCGGCGGCGATCGGTGCCGCCCTCGGTGCGCTGCGCATCATCCGCTCGGCCGAGGGACGCGAGCTCATGGAGCGGGTGCTCGACAACGCCCGCTACCTGCACCGCGGCCTCGCCGAGCTCGGTTACCGCGTCAACGAGCCGACCGTGCTCCCCGACGGCAGCACCCTCGTAACGCCGATCGTGCCGGTGATCGTCGGTGACGACTGGCGGGCAGCGCTGCTGTGGAAGGCGCTCTACGACGCGGGCGTGTATGTCAACGTCGCCCTGTTTCCGGCGGTGCCGCGCGGACATGCGCTGTTGCGCACGAGCGTGATGGCGACGCACACCCGCGAACACCTCGATCGTGCTCTCGAGGCGTTCGAACGGGTCCGGGACCGCACCGAGGACGACCCGGCCCCGAGCGCTCTCACAGCCGGTGGATCTTGAAGAGGTTCGTACCGCCGGCCGTTCCGGGCGGTAGGCCGGCCGTGATGCCGACGAGCTCTCCCGGACGGGCGAAACCTGCCTCGAGCGCCGCGCGCGCCGAAGACTCGATGAGGTCGATCGTCTCGCGCGGTTCGTCGTGCAGCCGCGGGTGCACCCCCCACAGGAAGTTGCAGCGCCGCACCACCTCGATCCGCGGCGCCAGCGCCAGCACCGGCACCTGCGGCCGGTAGGCGGAGATCAGGCGTGCCGTCGCGCCCGTCTGGGTGGGGGTGACGATGGCGCGCAAACCGAGCTGGTAGGCGGCGCCGACAGCGCCGAACGCGATCGCGTGGTACTGGTCGGCCGCGCGCGGCCCGCGCTCGGTCAGCCAGCGCCCGTAGGGAAGCTCGGGCTCGGTCGCCTCGGCGATCGCGGCCATCATCGCGACCGCCTCCGCAGGGTGCATGCCGACCGCCGTCTCCTCCGACAGCATCACGGCGTCGGTGCCGTCGAAGATCGCGTTGGCGACGTCGGCGACCTCGGCACGGGTCGGGCGCGTCGAGTGCACCATCGACTCCAGCATCTGCGTTGCGGTGATCGACGGCTTGGCCTTCTTGCCGGCGAGCGCGAGCAGGCGCTTCTGCACCAACGGCACCTCTTCGATCGGAAGCTCGATGCCGAGGTCGCCGCGAGCGATCATGATCGCGTCGGCGGCCTCGATGATCTCTTCGGCGTTGCGAGCCGCCTGCGGTTTCTCGATCTTGGCGATCAGCGGGATGTCCGAGCCGCGCTCGCCGAGCTCGCGCCGCACCTGTTCTACGTCTTCCCGGCGGCGGACGAACGACACGGCGAGAGCGTCGAAACCGAGCTCGACGGCGTGGGCGAGCAGGCGCAGATCGTCGTCGGACAGCGCCGGCAGCGCGGTCGTCACGTTCGGCAGGTTGAGCCCCTGGCGCGACGCCACCGGTCCCCCCACCTCGACGTGCGCGACGACGTCGCCGTCGCGCACGTCGCGGACGCGCAAGCGCACCGTCCCGTCGGCGAGATAGCAGACGTCGCCGGGCTCGAGCACCTCGGCGAGACCCGGCCAGTCGACCGACAGGCGCTCGCTCGTGCCGAGCACCGGGTTCGGCGTGAGCACAACGGTTCCGCCGCGCGGCAGCTCGGCGACGCCGCCCGCTACCGGCCCGACGCGCAGCTTGGGCCCAGGTAGATCACCGAGCAGAGCCACCTCGCGGCCGACGCGTGCCGCCGCAGCGCGAACCGCCCGCGCCATCCGCTCGTGGTCTTCCGGTTCGCCGTGGGCGAAGTTGATCCGCGCGATGTCCATGCCCGCGCGGATCATCCGCTCGAGCACGCGCTCGTCGCTGCTCGCCGGACCGATCGTTGCGACGATCTTGGTTGCTCGCACGGCGGAGCCGAGCCTACCGCCACCGCCCCCTCGCCGACCGCTCGCGAGCGCCGGCCGCCGTCGACAGAAAAGCCCGCTGTTTGCGGGCGAGCCGTGCACCTACCCGTTGACGTCGGCGGTGCCAGTCGGTTTATTTGGCTTCGGCCGCGAGGGACCGGCCGGGCAGAACCTCTCGCCCGGCTGGGGCACACGCTAAGCGCACTTTCGCTCCTCGGGAAGAGCAGCGTGCACACACGCGTTCGGCGCGTGCCCCCTTTCGTGTGCCGAAAAACGGCGGGTCGAAAAAGTCAAGACAACGAAGGGAAACGCGGGGAGGGCGCATGGACAGAGGTTCCGCGAGCGTCGCGGATCGCGATCAGCCACTACGAGCGCTCCAGCACGCGAACAGGGTGCGGAGCGCGCGGGCAAGGATGAAGCGCGCCATCGCGGCCGGCGAGCTGTCGGTCGCCGAGGTGATCGTGGAGTGCCCGCCCTACGTAGAGACGATGGCGATCGCGGACCTCTTGATGTGCCAGCGGCACTGGGGCGAGACGCGCTGCCGCCGGCTGCTCGCCGAGGTCGGTGTGTCGGAGCGCCGTCCGGTCGGCAGCCTCACGCAGCGGCAGCGCCTGGTGCTCGCGGCGATGCTGGGGCTGCAAGGCACAGCGGGCAGAGGGCGCCAGCTGCGCTCGCGAGCAGCCGGGGCGCAGGTCGGCCCGTTCTCGGCAGCTGGCCGGCCAGCGGCGAGCCGCGGCGTCTGCAGCTGAGCGGAGCGAACGTCGCCCGCAGGCGGCGCTGCTCGAGCCACAGCGACGAGTGTGCGGGCCCGACAGCACGCTGTCGGGCCCGTTCTCGTTATCGAAACCACAGCCCACCCGAGCGCCGTACGAACAGGCGCTGCAGCGGGACGAACGAACCTGCCATCGCCAGCGCGAACACCAGGGCGAGCTGCCACAAGCGGGTGGCGATACCGGTAGCGGCGACGACGCTGGAACAGAGCAGCCCGCTGATCGCGGCGAGCAGCGTGGTATGCGAGCGGTAACCAGCAACATGCTCGCGCACCGCTACTTCGAGACCACCGAGAGCGGCCACGGCGAGCCCGACACCAACGCGGGTCTGTCCGCCCCCCTCCCAATCGAAGAGACCCCACACGATCATCACCGTGCCGCCGAGCACGAGCAGCTCCGACAGCGGGAACGGCGCCCACGGTGGCGCCGGGCGCTCGGCCGGCGGCGTCGGCGCCGACCGCTCGCCACCTCGGGCGGGGACGGACGACCGTGCGCTACGCGCACCGCCGGTCGCTCCACCGCTCGCGACCTCCGCGCGACGTCGTCGCGACCGTCTACCCACCGCCGCCGACTCTCACCGCTAGTGCGCCCGACCGGATAACGGGCACCCCGAAGAAACCTTGACGCGCCACCAGCCGAAAACGAGACCGAGCAGCCCGAGCCGCGGCTCGGAGCGGTACGTGGTGCAGCCGCGCTCGCCGCAGTCGCGGTTCGTAACTACCGCGCCAGCGTGGGCACGCGGGTCGCGCAACATCTCGTCGCGCAGTTTCCGCATCTCTCGTTCGCGGCGGTGTGCGCAAGCGAGCGCGCGTTCGAGCCGCTCTACGCGCGCGACCAGTTCGTCGCGACAGCGCTCGAGCGTCGCGAGATCGGGAAGCCGCGGCATCGGCGCCGACGGCGAAGCCTCGGGCGAGCCCGACGCGACCACATCGAAGCGGGGGAAGGCACTCGCGACGAGTGACTGGTAGCGCGCCTCGAGCCGCGCGATCTGACGCTCGAGATCGTGGCGTGCAGCTTGTTCCGCCCGCCCGGTGCGCGAGCCAGCGCATCCAGCTGCGGTTGCCGGCGTGCCCGCGAACATCGCCCTCGCGACTAATCTACCAGCAGCTGCCGTGCAGGCACGCCGGTTAAACCTGCCCCGGTCCCGTGATCGTTTCCGCGGCGATCCAAAGCGCCTCGTCGACGGCGAGCAGCGGCACCCCGGGTACGCGGATCGCGGCGAGCTCGACGGTAGTGCTGCGCTCGGACACTTCGACGCGCTCGTCGACCGCCCCGAAAAGAACCGCGAGCAGCCTCTCGCCGCTCGCGATCAACGGCGTTCCGGCGGCAAGCTTGAGCGACGCGTCCGCAGTCATGAGCCGCTCGCCGCCGCGCGCGCTGCGCACGAACAGCTCGTCGTCGACCGCGGCGCCGTCGAACGCAACGACCGCGACGCCGGTTTCGGCGGTGGCGATCGTGACCGCGTCGGCCACGAGGCCGCGCGGCGCGAAGCCCCCGGCGACGAGCCGGTCGAGCACGAGCCGCTCGATCGGCGTGCTGTGGACGTCGGGGTCGAGCCCGATCTTGCGGAAAAACACTCGGTACGCGAACGGGATTTCTTGCCGTCGCAGCTCGATCGCGCGCGCCCCGTCGATGCGCTCGGCGAGGTAGTCGAGACGCGCGCGCACGTCAGCCGGCGTGCGATGGTCGGCTACCGGCACCGTTACGTGGCGGACTTGCAGACCGGGGAGCACCTCGGCCACGTCGTCGGCGACGACGGCCCAGCGCGCCCTACCGATCATCGCCGTCCGACTAGAGACTCTGCCGCACGGACGAGCGTGTCCTCGGAGGCCGCACCGAAAAGCGACCGCCGCACCCGCCCGCCGCGGTCGATCAGCACTGTTGTCGGACACACGCCGACGCGGTACGCGTTGGTGACCGCACCGTCGCTGTCGAGCGCGACGGGAAGCCGCCACCTACGTGCGGCAGCGACGGCGCGCGCCTCAGCGCGGCTTTTGCGCGTGAAATAGATCGCTGCGAAGCGCACCCCGCGCACGTGCACCGCAGCTCGCTGGACGCGGTCGACGAACGACAGGCAGTCGGCGCCGCGGTCGAACACGAAAGCAAGCACAACGGCGCGATCCCGCCACAGCTCGCAGGAGTTGACGATCCCCCTCCCCCTCACCGCACACGCAGGCACGCGCCCGGCGCCTGTGGCGCAAGGACGGCGGGCACAGATGTTGGCATCGCCGCTCAGCGGCCCCCGCACCTCGGGGGCGGCGAACGGGGGCGCCGGCCGCGAGGGCTCGGGACCCAGCACGCCGCGACCACGATTCGGCAGCGTCGCCGTGAAGAAGATCACGCCGAGCGCGACCAGAAAAAGGATCGCGACGAGCCACGACCAGCGCGAGCGCGGGTACTCGAACTGCGGGCGCCGCGGGGCGTCGCTTTCGGGATGGGTGCGGTCGTGTTCGGCGAGCAGCTCGCCGGCACGCCGGCGCCGCCTGCCGCGATCGTCTGCGTTGGCTGCTTGCGTCGCGATCACGCAGATCCTCGTACCTGACCGGCAGGTTGCGCGGCAGGGGCGCCTGCCGTGGCCGTGCGCTGCCGCTCCGCGCGCGCCTCGGCCGCCACGATCACGGCAGGCAACACCAGCACCACGCCGACGAAAGCGAGCGCGAGGTCGAGCGCGGTGAGAATCCCGAACGAGCGCAGCATCGCGATGTCCGAGGTAGCGAGCACGAGAAAGCCGGCGAGCGTCGTCGCCGCCGACACCCATACGGCGCGGCCGGTCGATGCGTAGGCGACGGTGAGCGCTCGCTCGACGGTCGAGCCACCGGCGCGCTCCTCGCGGTAGCGCCGCCAAAGGAGGACGGCGAACTCCGTCGTTATCGCGACGGTCAGAACGGCGAGCATCGCCGACAGGGGGTTGAGCTCGACGCCGAGCGGAGCCGGCAGTAAGTGGAAGACGAACGCGACAGCGCCCGACCATCCAGCGGCGAGCGCGACGGGCAAGAGCGGCAACAGGTGATCGAAGCGCGTGCCCACGCTTCTCCGCGTGGTGACAGCAAGTACGAG
>BEIR01000028.1 GCA_002898855.1 bacterium HR41 | reverse complement strand
AGCGAGCCGCCGAAAACGGTGAAGTCCTGCGAGAAGACGCACACCGGACGGCCGTTGACCGTGCCGTGACCGGTGACTACCGCGTCGCCCCACGGACGGTTCTTGAGCATGTCGAAGTCGAAGGTGCGGTGGCGAACGAAAGTGTCGACCTCGACGAACGAACCCGGATCGAGCAGCTTCTCGATCCGCTCGCGCGCGGTGAGCTTGCCGCGCTCGTGCTGCTTGCGCTCGGCCTCGGGGCTCGGATGACGGGCCTGCTCGCGCAGCTCCTCGAGCTGCGCGACCTTCTCTTCGAAAGTTTCCGGCGACTTCTGACGCATCGGGCGCGAAACTCTAGCGGGGCGGTGGGAGCGGCAGCGGTGATGGCGCGTCGAGCTAAAAACGCGGCCCCGAACTCCGGTCGAAGCAGATAGCTCGTGCGATCGTGAAGACCCAGAGCGCCGAGAGCAAGCGGTTGCGCACCTGGCGCGGACGCTGGTACGGCCCGGGCGAATCGGGTGGCGGCTCGAGCAGCGCGGCGCACCCGATGATGGGCCACTGACCCATCACGCTAGGTCGCCCGTCGGCCGCGCGTCCCTTCGAAGGACGCTGCGCCCGTAGAACGCCGTGTCGCGGCACGGTCGGTTTCAATGCGACCGTGCTCGGCGACGACCTGCGCGCTCTGCTCGGCGACCTGATCCCGCGCGACCACGCCCGCCAGACGCTCGCCGACGAGTACGCCGCTCTCTGCGGCGGCGGACGCGCCTGGCGGGTGATGGACCTCGGCTGTGGACGCGGTGATTCAGTCGACCTCTTCAGGGCAGCCGATCCGCATGTGCAGTGGGTGGGTGTGGACGTCGCCGAGTCGCCCGAGGTCGCCGAGCGCACCCGCACCGACGCGACCTTCGTCACCTTCGACGGCGTGCACTTGCCGTTCGGCGACGAAACTTTCGATCTCGTCTTCTGCAAGCAGGTGCTCGAGCACGTCGAGCGGCCGGCAGCGCTGCTCGCCGAGGTCGCGCGCACACTACGCACCGGCGGTCTCTTCGCGGGGTCGGTCTCGCAACTCGAGGCGTTCCACTCGCGCAGCACCTTCGGCTACACGCCTTACGGTCTTACCGTGTTGCTGCGCGATGCCGGCCTCGAGCTCGCCGAGGTGCGTCCCGGGATCGACGCTTTCACGCTGCTCGCCTGGCGGGCGCTCGGTATGCCGCGCTTCTTCGCGCGCTGGTGGGCGCGCGAGTCGCCCATAAACAGAGCGATCTCGCTGCTCGGCCGGCTAGCGCGCTGGGACGCTCATACCGTCAACACAGCGAAGCTCGTGTTCGCCGGGCAGTTCTGCTTTCTCGCGCGCAAGCGCTGAGCTACGCCTCGCGGTACTCACCGAACTCCTCTCGCATCACGCCGCACACCTCGCCGATCGTGCAGCGATCCTTGAGCGCCTGGCGGAGCGGGTAGAGGAGGTTCTGGTCGGTGTGACAGGCGGCGCGCAGCTCCTCGAGCCGGCGCTTGACGAGCTCCTGGTCGCGGTTCTCCTTGAAGCGCTTGAGGCGGGCGACCTGCTCCTCCTCGGTCTTCGGATCGATCTTGAGGATCTCGACGTCGTCGGGCTCGTCGGAGACGTACTCGTTGACACCGACAACGATGTCCTGCTTGACCCGTTGGCGCTCCTCGTAGGCCCAGGCGGACTCCTCGACCTGCTGGCGGATGAACTGGATGCAGTTGACCGACCCGCCCATCTCGTCGATGAGGTCGATCAGCTCCTGGGCCGCTTGTTCGATCTCGTCGGTCAGCCGTTCGACGAAGTAAGAGCCCGCGAACGGGTCGACGGTGTCCGCCGCGCCCGACTCGTGGGCGATTATCTGCTGCGTGCGAAGCGCGATCCGTGCCGCCTTCTCGGTCGGCAGCGCGAGCGCCTCGTCGAAACCGTTGGTGTGCAACGACTGCGTACCTCCGCAGACGGCGGCGAAAGCTTGCAGCGCGACTCGCACGATGTTGTTTTCGGGCTGTTGGGCGGCGAGCGTGGAACCACCGGTTTGGGTGTGGAAACGCACCATCATCGAGCGCGGGTTCTTGGCGCCGAAGCGCTCTTTCATGATTCGCGCCCACATCCGCCGGATCGCCCGGAACTTCGCGACCTCCTGGAAGACGTGGTTGTGGCCGTTGAAGAAGAAAGCGATGCGCGGAGCGAACTCGTCGACATCGAGCCCGGCGTCGATCGCCGCCTGCACGTAGGCGATCGCGTTGGCGAGCGTGAACGCGACCTCCTGGACCGCCGAGCAGCCCTTCTCGCGCATGTGGTAACCGGAGATCGAGATCGTGTTCCACTTCGGGATGCGCTCTTTGCAGTAGGCGAAGAGATCGGTCGTGAGGCGCATCGCCGGGCCGGGCGGATAGATGAAGTTGCCGCGCGCGATGTACTCCTTGAGGATGTCGTTCTGCACCGTGCCGCGCAGCGCGTGCGAGGGCACACCTTGCTCCTCGGCCACGAGCTCGTAGAGGAGCAAAAGCACGGCCGCCGGCGCGTTGATGGTCATCGACGTCGAGACCTTGTCGAGCGGGATGCCGTCGAAGACCATGCGCATGTCTTCGATCGAGTCGATCGCTACCCCGGTGCGCCCGACTTCGCCGAGGCAGAGCGGATCGTCGGAGTCGCGCCCGAGCTGGGTCGGCAGGTCGAAGGCCATCGAGAGGCCGGTCGACCCGTGCTCGATCAGGTAGCGGAAGCGTTGGTTGGTCTCGCGCGCGGTCGCATAGCCGGCGTACTGGCGCATCGTCCAGAGCCGCTTGCGGTACATGTCGGGATGAATTCCGCGCGTGAAGGGGTATTCGCCCGGTAGCCCGAGCTTCTCGTCGAGATCGGGCGGCAGATCGTCGGCGGTGTAGACGGTCTTGATCTCGATGCCGGAGTCGGTGAAGCGGCGCGGATCGTCGGGCCCGACAACAGGCGCGATCGACGGCTTCTGACGCGGTCGCGTGGCCATGGCCGAGAGGATACGTGCAGCAGGGCGCTCACGATGCCGCGCGTACTCCAGCCGCATGCGAGCGCACGAAGGCTTCAGAACTCGCCAGCCCAGGCCCCCGCGAGTTCTTCGTGGGGGTCGGGCGCGCGGGACACGCTGGCGCTCGGCGGTGGTTGCGGGACGGCGGTCGCGCCGGTGCCGGGCGGAGCGTCGACAGGCGGTGACGGCTGCGAGGGCGAGCTGCTCGAGCCCGCCTCTTCGCCGCTTCCACTGTCGTCCACTCGGCCGGCACGGGCGCTGCCTGTCTGCGTCGTCTTGCGAACAGCATCGCTGGCGCTGGCCTCGATCCCGAACTCCGCCTGTGCCGAGCTGCCGCCGGCAGGATCGGGCGGCCGCACGCTCCCGGCAGCTCGGTCGTTGAGCGTTCGTTCGAGGTGCGAGGGAGGTCGCGCGGCGGGCGGCTGTTCGCCGCGCGAGGGGTCTGCGTCTTGGTTCGCTGCGGTAGGACCGAGTGCGCGCGGGGGCGCTGCCGCTCGCTCGACGTGCGGCTGCGGCGGCGACGCGATCTTCGCGAGTTCGCTGCCGCCCGACGCCACCGCGAGCGCCGACGCTGCGATCGCCGCTGCCTTTTTGGCGGTGGCGATCTCGCCCGCTGGCTGGAGGCGGACAGCGAGCGCCCAGATGCGCTCGCCGACCGTGGCGGCAAGCCAGTCGAGCCAAGATCCGCCGCCGTCGGCCGGTGCGCTGGCAACCGCCGGTGGTACGAGCGCGGCGACCGTGCTCGCGGCCCGCCGGTACTCGCGGAGCGCGCGCCGACAGGCGAGGCAGCCCTGTAAATGAAGGCGCAACGCACGCACTTCATTGGTCTCGAGCTCGCCATCGGCGCAACGCGACAGGGCTTCGCGGAGATCGGAGCACGCCTCGCCCGCGAGGATGTCGCGCACACGCTCAGCGAACGCTTGACGACCCTCGGTGAGACAGCGGTTGACCTTCGTGTAGGTCCAGCCCGTGATGCGGCAGATCTCTTTGTAGGAGTGGCCCTGGGCGCGCAAGAGCAAAGCCCGCACTTCCTGCGGTTTCAAACGCCCGAGGGCCTCGGCGCCAAGTCGGAGCTGCTCGTAGCGTTCGGCTGCCTCCGCGACTGTGGCGGCCGGCCCGATCGAGCTGGCGGCGGTGTCGGGCGAGCCATCGTCGAGAGGTGCAACCCGTTCGCGCTGGCGGCGCAGTGCGAACGCCTCGTGTTTGATGACCGTCTTGAGCCACGGCAAAAGCTCCTCGGGAGCGGTCGTAGGTGCCTTGGTGAGCAGGATCTCGAGTCCGCGCTGGTAGGCGTCCTCGGCGTCCTCGGGGGTTTGGGCATAGCGGCGCGCGCAGGCGAGAAGCTCGGCACCATGGCTTCTGACGAGCGCCAGGGCGACGTGGCGCAGGTCGCCGTCGCAGCGGGTACGCAAGGGCAACGCGTTCGTCGGGGGCATAGATTGGGGGTCGCCTCCTTGTTCGCGGGGGCTAGAACCTGGGCCTAGCGGTCTGAGGTATGGGGGTCCGGGGATCGGGGAGCGTCACTCGGGTGAAGATAAGAATGCGGCGAGCTCGCCCCCGTTACCAGCCGCAATTTCCGCAAATTGCGTGAAAACGACGTGATTTGGACGAGGCCAGCGGCGATCAGCTGCCCGCACGACGCAGTAGGACGGCCGCAAACGTGCGCCGCTCAAAGGTCGCTACCACCGTCCATCGAGCCGCGGACGGACGGGGCGCGGAGCTGCCCGTAAGGCGGCCTCTGACAGGAGTGTCGCCGGCAAGCGGCGTTCGCGCCGCACCCAGAGCGGCAAGACACGGCAGCGAGAGCGGGTCGGGCACCCGTGGCTGATCGCCGGGATCGTGTTTGCGGGCCGGCTCGGCGCACATCACGACAGGAACCATTGCGTCGGCGTTAGCGCTCTCCGATCCGAGCGCTGTCACCCGCAAGCGGGGTGCGTAGAAGCGCACCGCAGCGACCCCGTCCGCGGCTACGTAAAGCAGCCCGTCCTGCGGTAGACGTGCGCGCGCGAGCTCGGCGATACCACGCCAGTCCGGTCTGCGCGCCAGCGGGTCGAGGAGCGGCTCGGCCGCTCCGCTCGCGGAGGCCGCGAACAGCACGACACAGAGCACGACGCCGATCCGACGGCCGAGGCGAGCCGCGCCGCATGCCGCCAAGGCCGCGAGCACGACGGCGACCCACGCCAGGTTCCGGGTGAGCAGGTAGTCGCTACCGACGAGGGCAAGTGCCACCGGCGCACACGCCGACAGTGCCGTGACGGACGCTACGGCCAGCGCTGCGCGGTGGCCATCGGCGGCAACAGGCGAGTGCGCGCTTGCTGGGACTTTGTGTGCACGCAGCCGGCCGGTCGGTGCGAGGGCGGCTAGAACCAGAGCCGCGCAGCTAGAGCCGGCGATGAGAGTCGTCGCCGGCTCCACCGGTGCGTCGAACCCCACCAGCAGTTGCTTCGCCAGCTCAAGCAGGCGCTGGCCGAGCGGGGTGTCGGCGATGAAGCTCGTGTGTCCGCGGGCGCGCTGTTCGAGAAGCAGCGGCGCGAGCGCGACGGCGACCGCGAGCGGCAGGACGGGCACTATGCGCAGCGCGCGCCCGCCGCTCTGTGGCGGTGGGAGCGCCCGCAGAGCCCTTGCATCGCTCGCCACTATCGCCACAGCGCCAAGCAGAACCGGGGCGAGCGCGAACCAGTGGGTGGCGATCGCCAGCGCGCCCGCTAGCGCGAACGACCAACGCGCCCCCGCTGCGCGCGCGGCCGGGGCGCGCATCACACGGGCGAAAGCCGCCAGGCAAACGGTCACGAAGAGCACGTAGAGGGCGTAGCTGCGGGCCTCGCGGCTGTACCAGACGAGCAGCGGCGACACGCAGACGAGGGCCGCGCACGTCGCCGCCGCGGTTCGCGAGCCGAGTTCTCGGGCGAGCGCGGCGCCGGCCGGGACGGTGAGCACCCCCGCCACAGCCGATAGCGAGCGCAGCCCCGCCTCGCTGTCCCCGAACAAGCTCGTCCATGCCCGGGCGAGCACGTAGTAGAGGGGAGGCGTCGACTCCTCGCGGCCGATGGCGGCGAGCATCTCGCCGAGCGGCATGCGCAGCAAGCGGACCGTCTGCGCTTCGTCGAACCAAAGGCTGTCGAGCGCGAGCGTCGAACAGCGCACAAGGACGGCCGCTACCAGCGCCGCGATGACGCCGACCGAAGCAGCGGTTGGCGCGCGTTTGTGCGCGCCGGGTGGCCAGGGCCTCAACGACTTACCGAACATTCGACCAGGGGGGTGGAGTTCACCTGCTTCCTGCCGATACGTTCTTCGGGCCCAGACCATGAACGAGCGCTCGCACCGCTCCTCGCGCGTCAACGCCGTCGGCGGCTTGCTGGTTTTGACCGCCGCGTTCGCCGTTGCCGCCGTCTACCACGCGGCGACCTGGGATCGTCCCCACCGCGAGGCGATGGTCGCGATGCTCGTCGCGGTCTATCTGCTGTCGCTCCTCATCGTCGCCTTGCCGCCGTCGCTGGTTTTCGCCACGCGCCGTCGCCGGGTCGGGGTCGCGGCGTTCTGGAACCTAGTGTGCGTGGCGCTCGTGGCGGTGTCGGCTGCCTTGGACGGCGGCCTGCGTAGCCCGATCGCGGCGATGATGTTCGTGGCTGTCGTGTTCGCCAGCGTGTCGTACGCGAGTGTGGCGCTGGTGGCCGCGGTCGGCTTCGCAGGATTGGCGTCTAGCGTCGCGGTCGGCGCGCTCGTGGGTGGAGCGAGCTGGCCGTACGTAACGATGTTCACCTCGGCTCTCGCGATCGTGGCGGGCACGTGCGTATGGCAGGCGCACATGGGGAGGCGCCGCCGCCGCCAGCTTGCCGAGGCGTCGCGCACCGACCCTCTCACCGGTTGCCTCAACCGTCGCGGTTTCGTCGAGCAGTACGAGCGCGCTGTGGGCGAGGCGGAGCGCACCGGAACGCCCTTCGCGCTCGTCGAGTTCGACATCGACGGTTTCAAGGAAGTCAACGACGTCTACGGCCACGAGGCCGGCGACCGCCTGCTCGTTCAGCTCGTGCGGCGCGTGCGCGGCGTGTTGCGCAGCGCTGACGAGATCGCTCGCCTAGGCGGCGACGAATTCGTGGTCCTGGCAGCCGGTGCCGACCGCGAGGGCGCCCAAGCGCTCGTCGAGCGGATCGAACGGGCGCTCTCGCCGCAGACGGGAAGCATCGGCGTCGCCGTCTATCCCCACGATGGCCGTACGCTCGACGAGCTCTACCGGGCTGCCGACGCCGGCGTGTACAAGACCAAACGCAGCCGCCGCAGCGAGGGCAAGGGGACGCGCACACCGGGCGAGGCGAACTAACGAGGGCGACGAGCACCCGGTGGCGCCGGCCGGCAGCGGCGACGGCGAGCCCGCTCCTGGACACCTGTTCGATCTGGCCGGTTGCCGCTTAAGGCGTTCCGGTGGTTGCCGAATCGTTCGTCTAGACCCTCTAGCGCCGTTTGGCCCGCGGCGCGGTCAGCGGTCGTACACACCGAGCCTCACAACGGGTTCGGTCGGCGGCAAGGAGGACCGGAGCGTGCAGCAACAGCAGCGCGAGCGGGCGCGGGCGAATGCGTTGGGCGGACTTGTTTGTTCGCTGGTCGCCTACGCCTTGACAGTTCCCTACGTTGTTTCCACCTGGGATCGACCCAACCGGGCGGCGATGCTCGTCGCGCTGTGCGCCGTTCTCGCCGAGATCGTGGTGATTTCTTTGCTTCCTGTGCGCTTGGCGTTCAAAACGCCGCTGCGCGCCAACCTGGTGGCAGGGCTGTGGAGCGTCTCGTGTCTGGCGCTCGTTGCCTTCAACGCCAGCCTCGACGGTGGGCTCGATAGCCCGCTCGCGCCACTTGCCTTCGTGCCTGTCGTCTTCGCGAGCCTCGTGTACGGGACCGTGCTCGTCACGGTGGTGGGCATCGCCGGCGTGGCCTGCGCGGCTGCAATCGGTGTGTTCGACGCCGATGCACGCTGGACGGAAACGTTCGTTTTCGCGGGTTCGCTGGCGGTCATCGCTGCGACCTGTGTCTGGCAAGCGACAGCAGCGCGGCGGCGGCGCGAAGAGCTGGCGCAAGCTTCGCGGACCGACCCGCTCACGGGTTGTCTCAACCGCCGCGGGTTCGCCGAACACTTCGAACGCGTCAGCGCTGCCGCCAAACGCAGCGGCAGCCGCTTCGCCCTGATCGAATTCGACGTCGACGACTTCAAGCGCGTCAACGACGTTTACGGTCACGACACCGGTGACCGCTTGCTGGTGCAACTGGTTCGCCGGATGCGCACCGTCGTGCGCACGAGCGATCCAATCGGCCGTCTTGGCGGTGACGAGTTCATGGTCCTGGCGGAGGGCGCCGACCGCGAGGGGGCCGAGCGCCTCGCCCAGCGCATCCGCGACGTCATCGCGCCACAGGTGATTAGCGTCGGAATGGCTGTCTATCCCGAAGACGGCGAGACGTTCGACGAGCTGTATCGCGCCGCCGACCGCGGCGTCTACCGCGAGAAGGAAGAGCACCACGGAGCCGCGCCGGGGGCGTCGCCGCGCGCTCGCGGACGGAGCAGCGGCGACTAGCGCAGCGGCGCGGTCAGCGGCCGAGCGTTCGCGCCACGCGCCAGAGCGAGCGCAGCTTGCCCCGCGGTCGCAGACGGCGGCGCACCAGCAGCTTGCGTGGATCCTCGCGCCCAGCGACCAGCGCCACCCAGTCGTCGTAGCTCATTGCGAGCGTTACGTCGGGGCTCTCGAGACGGCCCTGTTCGGCACGCACCTCGCCCCCTTGCACGCGGATGAACCATGGTTCGGCGTCGTCGAACTCCCACTGCACGGCGAGCCCGCCGTTGGCGGCCCGTGGATCGATCGTTCGCGCCACGAAATCGAACAGCAGCTCCATAGTTTCGCGGTCGCGCCGAGGGCTCCCGTTCGGTGCGCCGAGCACGCCCGCTTCGATCAGCTTCACGGCCCGGCGCGCACGCTCCTCGGCGCTCAGACCGAGCGGCATGACGGGCGGACCGGGGAGCTCCTCGACCGGCATGCCGGCGGCGCGCAACTTCTGCTCGAGCGACGCCGCGCCGATCGCGAAGATCTCCTCGACGGTGCGCCCGAAGACCTCGGTGTAGCGGCGATCGAAGCGCGGTGGGATGAAGAGTGCGACGCTGTAAGGCAAGACCTCGCGCAGCAGCTCGGCGACCGCGTGCCGGCAGTCGGGATCCTCGCGCTGGAGGTCGTAGAGCATGCGCACACCGAACGCGATGTGCCGTTGCTCGTCGCGGGCGACGTTGTGCATCCCCTCGCGGAAGCCCGGCAAGAGGTCACGCTCCGTCAGATAGTCCTCGATGAAGTGCTGCCTCGTTTGCGCGAGCGTTCCCTCGATAACGAGGTGGTAGAGGCAGATCGCCGCCGCCAACTGCGGGCGCGAGCGGTCGCGACGGAGCCGGTC
>BEIR01000027.1 GCA_002898855.1 bacterium HR41 | reverse complement strand
TTGGATCGAGCTTGTCGGCCTGGGCCGCGGGCTCGCCGACGAGCGTCTGGGGTCGCCGCAGGACCCCCGCGACCACACCGGTGCGCGCGCGAGCGCCGCCGTCTACCCGCACGTCGAACGGATCCCCGCCCCGTCGCCGACAGCGTCGCCCCCCTCGCCCGGTACCGGCCGCGAGACCTAGACGCACGTAGAATCGCGGGCCGTGATAGAGCGCGACCAGGTTCTGCACGTCGCTCGCCTCGCCCGCCTGCGGCTGAACGACGAGGAGGTGGAGCGCTTCACGCGCGAGCTCGGCACGATTCTCGAGCACGTCGAGCGCATCCAACAGCTCGATCTCGCGGGCGTGGAGCCCACGAGCCACGTCGTCGAGCTCGTCAACGTTCTGCGGCCGGACGAGCCCGGCCAGTGTCTCGACCGCGACCGCGTGCTCGCACAGGCGCCCGACGCCGCCGAGGGCGGTTTCCGCGTTCCGAGCCCTGGGACGTCCTGATGCAGGAGCTGCTCGCGCTCGACGCCCACGCCCTGATCGCCGCGATACGCCGCGGCGAGCTCTCGTCCCGCGAGGTCTTCGACACCTACCGCGAGCGCGCTGCCAGCGATCCTCTCGGTGCTTACCTGTGGGTGGCCGAGAGCGGACGGCCGGTCGACAGCGCAGCGCCACTGGCCGGCGTTCCCGTCGCCGTCAAGGACATCTTCTGTGTCGATGGCGTCCCGACGACCGCTGCCTCGCGGATCCTCGAGGGGTACGTGCCGCCTTACACCGCCACTGTCGTCGAACTACTCGAAGCGGCCGGTGCGCCGCTGCTCGGCAAGACCAACATGGACGAGTTCGCGATGGGCTCGTCGAACGAGAACTCGGCCTTCGGACCGGTGCGCAACCCGTGGGATCGCGAACGGGTTCCGGGCGGGTCGTCAGGCGGGTCGGCGGCAGCCGTCGCCGGCGGTCTGGCGCCGTGGGCGATCGGCACCGACACCGGCGGATCGATCCGCCAACCGGCCGCTCTCTGCGGCGTCGTGGGGCTCAAACCGACCTACGGGGCGTGTTCGCGCCACGGGATGATCGCCTTCGCCTCGTCGCTCGATCAGGCGGGGCCGATCGCCCGCAACGTGCGCGATTGCGCGCTCCTGTTGCGGCACATGGTGGGTCGCGATCCTGCCGACGCCACATCGGTCGGTCTGCCCGAGGACGTGCTCGTACCGCAGGCCGAGCGGCTCGACGGTGTGCGGCTCGGGGTGGTCGCGGAGCTGACGGGGGAGGGGATCGAGAGCGGCGTGCGCGGATGCGTCGAGCGGGCGCTAGCGCTCGCCGAGGAGCTCGGAGCGAGCGTCGAAGAGGTCCACCTACCGCACGCTCCCTACGCGATCTCCGCCTACTACCTGCTAGCGCCGGCCGAGGCCAGCGCCAACCTCGCCCGCTACGACGGCGTCCGCTACGGGTTGCGTGTCGACGGCGACGACCTCAACGCCATGTATGAGAACACCCGCGCCGCGGGGTTCGGCGCCGAGGTGAAGCGGCGGATCATGCTCGGCACCTACGCGCTGTCGTCGGGCTACTACGACGCCTACTACGCCACCGCCCAGCGCGTGCGCACGAAGATCGTCGAGGACTTCCGCGCCGCCTTCGCGCGCGTCGATCTCGTCGTCTCGCCCACCTCGCCGACGGTCGCGTTCCGCCTCGGCGAGCGGGTTTCCGATCCGCTCGCCATGTACCTCTCGGACGTCTGCACGGTGCCGATGTCGCTCGCCGGCATCCCGGCGATCTCGATTCCGGCGGGGCTGTCCGACGGGCTGCCGGTCGGGTTGCAGATCGCCGGGCCGCCGTTCTCGGAGAACCGCGTGCTGGAGGTGGCGCACGCCCTCGAGCAAGCGCTCGCGTTCGAGGGCGTGCCGCGGGAGGTGGAGGTGAAACCCGCATGAGCGCAGCGGTGGGAGAACGGGTGGAGTTCGAGCCGGTCATCGGGCTCGAGATCCACGTCCAGCTGGCGACGCGCACCAAGATGTTCTGTTCCTGCCCGCTCTCCTTTGGCGAGGAGCCGAACACCCGCACTTGCCCGGTGTGCCTGGGGCTGCCCGGAGCGCTGCCGGTGCCCAACAGCGAGGCGGTGCACTTCGCGCTGATGATCGCCCTCGCCTTCGGCTGCGAGATCGCGCCGCGCGCGCTCTTCCACCGCAAGAACTACTTCTATCCGGATCTGCCCAAGGGCTACCAGATCAGCCAGTACGACGAGCCGCTCGGCCGTAACGGCCGCCTCGGCGACGTCCGCATCCACCGTGTGCACCTCGAGGAGGACGCAGCAAAGCTCGTGCACGCTTCGAGCTCGGGGCGGATCCACGGCGCGGAAGCGTCGATCGTCGATTTCAACCGGGGCGGCACGCCGCTCGTCGAGATCGTCACCGAGCCCGACCTGCGCTCGCCCGAGCAAGCGGCCGAGTTCGGGCGTCTTCTCCAGGCGACGCTGCGGCGCCTCGGCGTCTCCGACGTGAACATGGAGGAGGGGTCGCTGCGGATCGACGCCAACGTCTCGGTGCGCCTGGCCGGCAGCAGCGAGCTCGGCACCAAGACCGAGCTCAAGAACATGAACTCGTTCCGCTTCCTCGAGCGCGGGCTCGCCGCCGAGATCGAGCGCCAGCGCGCGCTTCTCGACGCCGGCGAAGCGGTCGTGCAAGAGACGCTCCACTTCGACCCCCGCAGCGGCGCTCTATCGCCGCTGCGTTCGAAAGAGGAGGCGCACGACTACCGCTACTTCCCCGAGCCCGACCTGGTTCCCCTGGTGCCGACCGAGGAGATGATCGCCCGCGCACGCCAGGCGCTGCCGGAACTGCCGGCCGAGCGCGCCGAACGCTTCCAGCGCGAGCTCGGTCTCGCCGCCGATGCTGCCCGTCTGCTTGCTTTCCGGTTCGAGCTCGGCGACTTTTTCGAGCTAGCGCTGGCCGCCGGCGACGGTGTCGACGCGCGCGCCCTGGCCAACTGGACCGTCAACGAACTCGCTGCGCGCGTCGGTGACAGCGACCCAGCGGCCTCGCCGCTCACGGCCGAGGCCTTCGCCCAGCTGGTGTCGCTCGTCCAGCAGCGGCGGATCTCGGCAGCGGCCGGCAAGGACGTGCTTGACCGGCTCGTTGCCGCTGGCGGCAATCCGCACGCGATCGTCGAAGAACTGGGTCTCGAGATGGCGGCTAGCGACGAGCTCGACACCATCGTCGAGGAGGCGATTCGCGAAAACGCCGACGCCGTTGCCAAGATCCGCGCCGGCAAGGTGCAAGCGGTGGGAGCGATCGTGGGCGCGGTGATGCGCGCCACTCGCGGTCGCGCCGACGGTGCCGAGGTCCAGCGGCTCGTGCGCGAGAAGCTGGGCCTGTGAGCGACGAGCTCTCGCAGCGGGACACGATCGACCTCGCTGGCTGCGAGCTGCGCACAGCGCGCGGCAGCGAACTGCGGCGGGCGCGCGACTTCGCGCGCGCGGTCGTCGACCGCGCGCTGCGCGCGCGCGGGATCGAGCCGTGGTACGGCGCTCCCGGCGGGCGGGACTGGGAGCGCGAGAGTGCGCTGCAGGCTTTCCTACAAGCACAGCCCGGCGCCCGCTTCGTCGTTTGCGAGCGCGCAGGCGAGCTGATCGCGGTGGCGCGCACGACGCGTTTCGAGACGATGGACGAGGCGCTCGAGGTGGTGGTGGCGCCCGAGTACTCGCACCGCGGGCTCGGCCGGGCGCTGCTCGCCGAGCTGTGGTCGGGAACGCCAACCCCCGACCTCGGCCGTCTCGCGGTTGTACCGGGCACGACAGCCGACCTCAACCTCTATCTGCCGTTCGGTGTGATGCCGGTGGCTGGCCGTTGGCACCTGCGCATCCCCGTGGCGCTCTACCGCGAGCGACGTGCTGCCGAGGTCGTCGACGAGGATCCCGCACCGGTGCACGTCCTCGAGACGGGCACTGCACTCGAAACCTGGGCGGAGCTCGAGGAGGGGGTGCTCGGTTACGCACGGCCTTGGCTGCACGAGTGGTTTGCGCGCGACCGGGTGGCGCTCGGTGTGGTCGCGGGCGGAGGCACTCCCGACGCTGTGTGCTGGGTCAGCGCCGAAGGCGATGTCGGGCCGGCGGTGGCACGGCGTCCCGAGGACCTAGTTCCCGTCGTGCTGGCGGCGCTCGACCGGGTGGCGAGCGCCTGCGAAGCTCCCGAGCTTGCGATCCAGTGCACCACGCCCGCGTGGTGGCTGTTGCGGCGGCTGCGCCTGCTCGGTTTTCGCCTCCACTGGCCGAGCTGGATCCTGAGCTCGGTTCCGTGCCCGGCCCTCGACCGCTATCTGCCCGTTCAGCCGCCGGCACTGCTCTGAGCGCTCGCCGCTCGCCGCGCGCCGTGTCGCCCGCGACGGCTGTGGCCGCGAGGCGTGGCGTTCGTGCTTTGCTTAGCGCCACGATGGGCGGTTCGGCTGGCAGGGCGCTCGTTCGGCGCGGGGCGCTGGTAGCGCTCGTCGTCGTCGGCGGGTGGGTCGCCTTCAAGGTGGCGGTCGGCCTCGTCGCGACCCTCTTGTGGCTGGCGCTCGGAGCGCTCGTCGTCGCCGCGCTCGCCTATCTGCTTCTCGTCTGGAGGTAAGGCGGTGGAAGGCGGCGCCTACGTCGTGATCGCGTTCTTCTGCGGACTGTCGGCGGGTGTGATCGGGCGCATCAAGGGGAGCTCGTTCTGGATCTGGTTCCTGGTCGGTGCGGCGGTCCCATTGCTTGGCACGCTCGCCGCCGTTCTCTACCGCAACGAGCGGGCGCTGCCACGCCGCACGTGCCCGGGCTGCGGGGCCTCGCTGGCGATCCACGATCAGGTGTGCATGCGCTGCGGTCTCGACCTCCCGCCGCCCGAATTCGCCTCCGACGAGAGCGGCGACGCCCGCGGCTGAGGGGCGCAGCGACGCCGCTCCGCGCTGGTAGACTCGCGCACGCCGCCGGCGGCGAGCGCGGGCGGGCGAGCGGCAATGCGAGCTGTCGACGCGATCATCGAGTGTCTCAAGGCCGAGGGGGTCGAGCACCTCTTCGGCATTCCTGGCGGCGCGAACCTGCCCACCTACGACGCGCTCTACGACGCCGGCATCCGCCACATCCAGTGCCGCCACGAGCAGGGCGCGGGTCACGCGGCCGAGGGTTACGCGAAGGCTTCCGGCAAGGTCGGGGTGGCGCTCGCGACGTCCGGTCCCGGAGCTACCAACCTCGTCACGGCGATCGCCGACGCGCACATGGACTCGGTGCCGTGCGTGTTCATCACCGGGCAGGTACGCACCGAGCTAATCGGCACCGACGGCTTCCAGGAAGCCGACGTGACCGGCATCACGATGCCGATCGTCAAGCACTCCTTCCTGATCCAGGATCCGCGCGAAATCCCGCGCACGATCCACGAGGCTTTCCACATCGCCCGCACCGGGCGCCCGGGTCCCGTGCTCGTCGACATCCCGCAAGATCTGTCGCGCGCCGACATCCCCTACGAGCCGATCGATCTCGACAAGATCTCGCTGCCCGGCTACCAGCCGACGACCGAGGGGAACGCCAAGCAAATCCGGCTCGCTGCCAAAGCGCTCGCGCACGCCCGACGGCCGGTGATCTACGGCGGCGGCGGGATCATCAACGCCAACGCTGCCGAGGAGTTCCGCCAGTTCTGCACCTCCGACAAGTTCCCGGTAACGCTGACGCTGATGGGGCTGGGGGCGCTGCCCGGCGACCACCCGCAGTTCCTCGGTATGCTCGGGATGCACGGCACGCGCACCGCCAACTACGCGATGGATGAGGCCGACCTGATCGTCGCCGTCGGCGCCCGTTTCGACGACCGCGTGACGGGCAAGCTCTCGGAGTTCGCGCCGCGTGCCAAGTTCGTGCACATCGACATCGATCCGGCCGAGATCTCGAAGAACGTTCCCGCCCACATCCCGATCGTCGGCGACGCCAAGAAGGTGCTGCCGAAACTAACCGCTGAGTACCGCGCGCTCGGCGCCGACCCCAAGCGTCTCGACGCCTGGTGGGAAAGGATCCGCGGCTGGCAGAAGAAGTACCCGCTGCGCTACGACGAGACGCCCGACGGCGAGATCAAGCCGCAGCGGATGATCGAGACGCTCTACGAAGTGACCGGCGGCGACGCGATTATCACCTCCGACGTCGGTCAGCACCAGATGTGGACCGCCCAGTACTACAAGTTCAAGCGGCCGCGTCAGTGGATCAACTCGGGCGGTCTCGGGACGATGGGGTTCGGGCTGCCGTCGGCGATGGGGGCCAAGGTGGCGCGCCCAGACGAGACCGTGATCTGCGTCGCCGGCGACGGCTCGTTGATCATGACCGTGCAAGAGCTCGCCACCTGTGTTACCGAGAACATCCCGGTGAAGGTGTTCATCATGAACAACGGCTACCTCGGGATGGTCCGGCAGTGGCAAGAGCTCTTCTGGAACCGCCGCTACTGCGCGGTCGAGATGGGACCGAGCCCCGACTGGGTGAAGCTCGCCGAGGCGTTCGGTTGCAAGGGGATGCGCTGCACCGACAAGAACGAGCTGGCCGACGCGATGCGCGAGGCGATCGCTCACGACGGCCCGGTGGTGCTCGACATCCACGTCACGCGCGAGGAGAACTGCTTCCCGATGATTCCCGCCGGCGCGCCGGCGCGCGAGATGGTGGGGTAGGCGAGGAGCGAGCGTGGGCGAGCCGGCGACCAGCGAGATTCTCGACCTCGACCGCCTCGAGGCGACGGGCGGACTCCGCACCGGTCGCCGCCACACGCTGTCGCTGTTGGTAGAGAACAAACCCGGTGTGCTGGCGCGCATCGCCGGCCTGTTCGCACGCCGCGGTTTCAACATCGACTCGCTCGCTGTCGGTCCCACGCAGGACCAGACGCTGTCGCGGATCACGCTCACCGTCGACGGTGCTCAGCACCCGATCGATCAGGTCACCAAGCAGCTGCACAAGCTCGTGAACGTGATCAAGATCCGCGATCTCGCGCCCGACGAGAGCGTGCGCCGAGAGCTCGCCCTCTTCAAGATCGCGGCCGACGCCGAGAGCCGCGACCAGGTCGTGCAGCTCGCCGAGATTTTCCGCGGGAGGGTTGTCGATATCTCGCGCCGCTCGCTGGTCGTCGAGCTCACCGGCACCGACGACAAGATCGAGGCGTTCGAAGAGCTGGTCAAACCCTTCGGCCTGATCGAGATGGTGCGTACCGGCGAAATCGCCGTGGCGCGCGGCCGCTCCGCGACCTAGCCGGAAACGTGGCGGGCAGCGATCGCTCCGGGGTGCGTAGCGAAGCGCACCACGGACCTTTCGCCCGCGACCTTGTGACGCTGCTCGACAGCGATGCGGCGAGGCGGGCGCGCACGCGCGGCGGCCTCGTATGTGCGGTGCGCGAGTTGCCGGCGGCGCCCGACCCGGCGCTGGCGGTCGCCCGCCTGCGGCAGCCGGGCGAGCGGTGGTTCGCGTTCGAGGTGCCGGATCGCGCAGGGTTCGCTGTGGCGGGAACGGGCGTGGTACGGCGCGTACGGAGCGTCGGTCCCGGCCGTTTCGCCGCGGCCGCGGGGCGCTGGCGCGAGGCGGTGGCCGATGCTGCTGTCGCCCACGGCGACGGCGGCGATGCGCTGCCGCTGGCGGTGCCGGTCGCTGTGGGCGGGTTCGCTTTCGCCGATAGCGGCCCGACGACGCCGCAGTGGGACGGGTTCGGCGCTCTCGACTTCGTCTTTCCCGAGGTAGCGATCGTCCGCGAAGGCGGCCGTTCTTGGCTCGTACTGCAGGTCGCGAGTGATGCAGCGGTGGTCCGCGCGCGCGCCGACGCCGTCGCGCGACTGCTCGACGCGCGGCTGTCGGCGCCGCTGCTCGATCCCGATCCGTTGTCGCGGCCACGGATTACGAGCGTGCTGGCGCCCGAACACTTCGAGGAGGCGGTGCGCCGCGCCACCGCGCTGCTGCGCGCAGGCGAGGCCGAGAAGGTGGTTCTCGCGCGGGCGGTGCGTGTCGACACGCGCAGCGCGATCGATCCACTTGCGCTCTACTGCGCTTTGCGCGAGGTGTTTCCAGCCTGCTACACGTACCTCGTCGGCGCCGCCGACGCGAGCTTCGTCGGTGCCACCCCCGAACTGCTCGTGCGGCGCGACGGTTTGCGGGTGCAGACGGTGGCGCTCGCCGGCACCGCGCGGCGCAGCGCCGACCCGGCCGTCGACCGTCACCTCGGCGAGCAGCTCGCGCGCGACCCCAAACAGCGCCGCGAGCACGAGATCGTCGCGCGACGGCTAGCGCGTAACCTCGAGCCGCTAGCGGTGTGGGTGACGGTCGCCGCCGAACCGCAGCTCGTGCGCGTGCACAACGTGCAGCACCTAGCGACCCCGATCCGCGCGCAGCTGCGTGAGCCGGTGACGCTGTTCGAGCTCGCCGAGCGCCTCCATCCGACGCCCGCGATCGGGGGGGAGCCGCGCGCCGCGGCGGCGCGGCTCGTGCCGGCGCTCGAGGGCATCGACCGCGGGTGGTACGCGGGCGGGATCGGCTGGATCGACCGCGACGGCGGGGGTGAGCTGGCCGTCGCGCTGCGCTGTGCGCTGGTGCGCGGCACGAGCGCCGAGCTCTACGCCGGGTGCGGGATCGTCGCCGAGTCGGACCCTGCCGCCGAGCTCGCCGAAACCGAGGCCAAGCTCGCGGCGGTGCTGCCGCTCTTCGGCTGAGCGCGCGGCTGCGCGGATGCGGCAGCCGGGGCCGCTCAGAGCCCGAGCGCCGCGCGCGCGGCGGCTACAGCGCGTTCGCGCAGTGCGCTCCAAGCGTTGCGCGTCACTCGACGATCGCAGTGCACGACGACGAGGCCCGGCTCGTCGAGCGCCCGGGCGAGCTCGTCGCTGCCCGCCGGCTCGCGCAGCTCGAGGCCGGCGAGCTGCGCGAGCGCCGCGAAGTCGGGGTCGTGCGGGGTAGCGATGAACTCTTCGTAGAGCGGCCGCGGTGCGCTCGCCGCGACGGGCAGGAACTCGAATATCCCGCCGCCGGCGTTGTTGACGCAGACGATCGTCGGCTCCAGCCCTAGCCGCCGTGCAGCGAGGAGACCGCCCAGGTCGTGCAACAGCGCCAGCTCGCCGATCAACAGGTAGAGCCTGCGACCTCTCGCGAGCGCCGCACCGGCCGCAGCCGACACGACACCGTCGATGCCGTTCGCGCCCCGGTTGGCGAGCACCACGACGTCGGCGGCGCGCGGCCCGACGAAGGTCTCGACCGCGCGGATCGGCAGCGAGCTCGACAGCCACAGGAGCGAGCCGTCACCGATCGCGGCGGTGAGGGCGCGCGCGACCGCGGGCTCGCTGAACGCGTCGCGCTCGGAGCCGGCCAGGGCGTCGCGCGTCGCACGCTCGGCGGCCGTCCACATCGCGTGCCAGCGGCTCGCGCCGCCGGTTGCGCTCGTGCGCTCACGGTGCTCACCGCTCTCGTCGAGGCGCGCGAGCAGCGCCTCGACGAGCGCGTCCGGTGCGGCCTGGACGACGCGTTCGGCGCGTCTCGTCGGTTCGTGCCAGGCTAGCCACGGGTCGCAAACGAGCTGTGGCCAGCGTGCCAAGGCGGCCCGCAGCGTCTTCGAGGTCGGCGCCTCGCCGAAGCGAAGCACC
>BEIR01000026.1 GCA_002898855.1 bacterium HR41 | reverse complement strand
CTCCCGCGACGGCCCACAGTCGGCGCCGAACACGAAGCGCGCGTCGCTGCCGGTTTCAGCCTGGTCCTGGCTGTTGACCGCGAGGGCGAACGTGTCCGTGAAGTGCGGCACCGATCGCGTGCGGAACCGGAAGGGGCCAAGCCGGAACTCGCCGTCGGGCGCGTATTCGACGATGTCGAAAGCGCGTTCGACGAGCTCGGGGTCTTCGAAGGTGCTCGCGATTGTGCGCAAGCGCTCGCGTGTGCGCGGCGGTGCCAAGAGCCGCGGCCGCTGTTCATCGGGTCTCCGTCGTGGGCTGTAGGTGAGGGCGTAGGAGAAGGGGACGAGGTCGAGCACGTGGTCGCCGTGAAAGTGCGAGACCACGACCGCGCTGACCGTGCGGTAGTCGCGGTAGAGGCGGAGCTTCGCAAACACCCCGTTTCCGCACTCGAGCAGCACTGCGTGCCCCTGCTGCTCGAGCAGGTAGCCAGAGCAGGCCCCGCCGGCATCTTCCCACGAGGGTGACTTCCCGAGCACCGTCAGGCGCATGACCGCGCGACGATAGCGCCGCCGCCGCTGCCACGGCGTGCTCGCTGCGCCAGCGTGCTCTTACGTCGGACACGCCGCTGCCACCCGCTGCAGACACCTCTCTAGACGCTGCGTGCAGGCGGCCGGTCTGCGCCGATCGGCGCTCAACCGCAAGCCGGCACCGGACGGGCAGCGTCGGCGACGCTCTCGTCGTCCTGTTCCGACCCCCAGTCGAAGCGGAACACGAAAGTCAGCTGGGGGTCGGGACGCAAACCGCGGTCTGCGGGCCGAAACGTCGGGCACGGCTGCTTGCGCCGGAGCGCGCACAACCCTCGCTGTTCGAAGAAGCAGTCTTCGCAACGGGGCTTGCGTCCCTGACGTCGCATCGTGCCGAACAGACCTCCTGCAGCTCGCGTTCCGGTGTGCGCGGATCGTCGCGCACTCGCGAGCGCTTGGACGGGTCGATTCCCGCTACTTACGGGAAAACGAAAAAGGTCCGAATTTGCAGGAACGTCACCTTTGTTCCCGGAATTTGCGCGCCTGGTGCGAGCGCCGGCCGGGCGACGCGGACCGTACGCAAGGATGTGAGCGTGGAGCTGATCGTCGGGGCGACCGGGTACGTGGGGGGCCGCTTGCTCCGCCGGCTCGTAGCCGAGGGGCGCCCGGTGCGGGTGCTGGTTCGCGACCGTTCGCGACTCGCGGTCGAGAACGGGGTCGAGATCGTCGAGGGCGACCTGGCAAGCGGTCGCGGCTTGAGGGAAGCGTTAGCTGGCGCGACCTTCGCCTACTACCTCGCGCACTCGATGGAGTCGGGCCGGGAACGCGATTTCCAGCGGATCGAGCAACTCTGCGCCAAGAACTTCGTCGCCGCCGCCCAGCGCAGCGGCCTCGAGCGCTGCGTGTATCTCGGCGGCATCGCCCCGCGCGGGCGCCGTTCCCGCCACCTCGCGTCTCGGCTAGCTGTGGAGCGCAGCCTTTTGCGCGGCTTGCCCGGCGCGACAGCCCTGCGCGCGTCGATCGTGATCGGCGCTCACAGCGCGTCGTTCCGGGTGATCGTGCGGCTGGTCGAGCGCTTGCGGGTGCTGCCGCTGCCGTCCTGGCGGGATCGACGGACCGCGCCGGTGGACGAGCGCGACGTCGTGACTTGCCTCGCCCGCACACCGTTTACGCCAGCCGCCGCCGGTCGCTCGATCGACATCGCCGCACCCGAGACCGTCACCTTCGGCGAACTGGTTCTGCTCGTTGCCGAGCATCTCGGCGTCGGCCGCCTGCCGCTGCCCCTACCAGGGGAACACACGCCGCTCGCAGCTCCTGTGGTGAGTCGCATCACCGGCGTGCCGCTGGCACTGGTACGTCCCTTGATGGAGAGCCTCGAAGCTGACATCGTGCCGCGTGACCGCAAAGCGGTCGAGGAGATCTACGGCATCCGGCCGCGGCCGCTCGAGCGCGCGATCGAGCGCGCATTGGCGGAACTCGAAGCGGAACGGCCGCTAGCCGCTCGGTGAGGAACGGCGTGCAACACAGACCCGCACAGTTGCGAGACTGCTCGCACACACGAATCCCTGCACCGTGCGCGTAGAAACATCGATCGACCTGCCCGCCGAACCCGAACGCTGTTTCGCTCTCGTCACCGATCCGGAACGCTTGGGCGAGTGGGTTACTATCCACGAGCGCATCGTCGAAGCGCCGCGGCTGCCGCTCGCGAAGGGCGCCGAGATGGTCCAGGTCCTGCGTTTGGCGGGACGCGGCGTCGAGGTGCGTTGGCGCGTCGAGAAACTCGACCCGCCGCGCTTAATCGAGTGGCTAGGGAGGGGACCTCTCGGCTCGAGGGCGCGGGCCTTGTACCGTCTCGAGCCGCTCGGGAACGGGCGCACGCGCTTCGAGTACTTGAACGAGTTCGACCTCCCCGGCGGGCCGCTCGGGAAGGTAGCTGCGCGCTCAGTGGCGCCTCTAGCGCGCCGCGAGACCGACGCCTCGCTCGAGCGTTTGCGAGCGCTGATCGAACGCGAAAGCTGATCGCCGACCGGACGCCTCAGCACACGTGTCGGTGCGCAGACAGCCCAGCTGTCGTGCGCTTGGTGTCGCCGACGGAGCGCGTTGTGGACAGCTGTTCTTGTAGTTACTACCAGTGAACTTACGGGATCAGTAGACGCTTCGGTTACAGTTCAGTTGACCGCTGAACGGTGGGGCACGCGCTGCCCAGGGAGGTAAAGAGATGGCTGATTTCCTCGACGAGAAGATCAAAGAGATGGAGGCTCGCCTGCGCGACCTTCGTCCGCTGGTAGACGAGTACAAACGCCTGGAAAAGGCTTTGGCCGCTCTCCGTGGTACGGCAACCAGACCTCAGGCCGAGAGCACTCGGCGGACCCGTCGACGCACTACTGGTGGACGCCGAGGGCCGCGTCGCCCGCGCGGATCGCGCACCCAAGAGGCGCTCGAGTTGATCTCGCAGAATCCGGGCATCAAGGTGCGGGAACTCGCCGACCGCATGCAAATCACGCCCAACTACGTCTACCAACTGCTCCCCAAACTCGAGAGCGAGGGCAAGGTCGAGCGCCGCGACGGCGGGATCTACATCAAGGAGCAGCCGGTGTCAGCGTTCGGCAGTGTCGGGGAGAGCACTGTCGGACACCCCACCGCCTGAGCGAGCGACACAAACAGGGGAGCGGTCGGAAAGCGATCGCATTCCTTGTCGCCCAGCGCAAGTAAGAACGGCGGCCGGCGTACGCCGGCCGCCGCGTTTTTCACGATCGCCTTTTTCGCTCGCGGGGACTAAGCGGGAACCAAGCCGAGCGAACGTACAGCGTCGCGCTCCTCGCGCAGCTCCGCAACGCTGGCGTCGATCCGTGCCCGCGAAAAGTCGTCGAGCTCGAGGCCCTGAACGATCTCCCACTCGCCCCCGCGGGTACGGCACGGGAACGACGAGACGAGGCCCTCGTCGACGCCGTAGGAGCCGTCCGACGGCACGGCCATAGAGACCCAGTCACCGTCGGCAGTGCCCAGCGCCCAGTCGCGCACGTGGTCGATCGCAGCGTTGGCGGCGGATGCAGCGGAGGACGCTCCACGCGCCTCGATCACCGCGGCCCCGCGCTTCTGCACGGTCGGAATGAACTCGTTCTCGATCCACGCCCGATCCTGCCCGATAGCATCGAAGGCGGGGCGGCCCGCCACCTCGGCATGGAAGAGGTCGGGGTACTGAGTGGTCGAGTGATTACCCCAGATTGTCATCCGACGAATGTCGGTGACAGCGACGCCAGCCTTGCGCGCAAGCTGCGCCAACGCACGGTTGTGGTCGAGGCGCGTCATAGCGGTGAAACGCTCACGTGGAATATCGGGAGCGTTCTCCATCGCCACGAGGCAGTTGGTGTTGGCCGGGTTACCGACGACGAGAATGCGAACATCGTCCGGGGCGTTGTCGTTGAGCGCACGGCCCTGCTCCGTGAAGATGCGACCGTTCGCTTCGAGCAGATCCTTGCGCTCCATCCCCTTGGTGCGCGGACGCGCTCCTACCAACAACACGTAGCTGGCACCATCGAAGGCGCGGGCCGGATCGTCGAACGTGTCCATGCCACGCAGAAGCGGGAACGCGCAGTCTTCCAGCTCCATGCACACGCCTTCGAGCGCGGCGAGAGCTTGCGGAATTTCAAGCATGTTCAGATGAACGGGCTGGTCGGGACCCAACATGTCCCCGTTCGCGATGCGGAACAACAGGCTGTAGGCGATCTGTCCGGCAGCTCCGGTGACGGCTACCTTTACCGGCTGCTTGTTTGGGCTCATCGTGCTTGTTCCTCCGGTCTCCGTGGTCAGGTGCAGCGCTCGCAGCGAGCGAGCTTCTTGCCGCTACGCGTTCAGACAGCGGCGCCGAGGCGTTGCATCTCCTCGATCACCGCGTCGGCGTATTCGCTCGTTCCCACCGCCGTGGGGTCGTCGCGGCGCGGCTTGAGGTCGTAGGTGACCTTCTCGCCCTTGCGGATCACCTCGGCGATCGCCCGCTCGAGACGATCCGCGGCGGCGCTCTCGCCGAGATAGCGAAGCATCAGTACCCCCGACAGCATCAGCGCCGTCGGGTTCGCTTTATTGAGACCCTTGTACTTCGGCGCCGAACCGTGCGTGGCCTCGAAGATCGCGCACCCCTCGCCGATGTTGGCACCGGGAGCGAGCCCCAGCCCGCCGATCATCCCCGCGCCGAGGTCGGAGACGATGTCGCCGTAGAGGTTGGGCAACACGATCACGTCGTACTCCTCGGGCCGCGAGACGAGCTGGTTGCACAGGTTGTCGATGATGCGGTCCTCGAACTCGATCTCGGGGTGACGCTCGGCCACCTGCCGCGCGACTTCCAAAAACAGCCCGTCGGTGAACTTCATGATGTTGGCCTTGTGGGCCGCGGTCACCTTGCGGCGCCCGTTGTCCTTCGCATAACGGAAGGCGGCTTCGACGACCCGTTCCGAACCGAACACCGAGATCGGCTTGATCGAAATGCCGGCGTCGTCGCGCACGGGCGACGCCAGCTCGTCGGCGAGGAACCGCCGCAAGCGCTCGCACTCGGCGCTGTTGCGCTCGAACTCGATGCCGGCGTAAAGGTCCTCGGTGTTCTCGCGAACGATGACGATGTCTGTCTCGGGAAAACGCGTGCGCACACCCTCGTACGCCTTGCAAGGCCGGATGCACGCGTAGAGATCGAACGCCTGCCGGAGCGCCACATTGATCGAGCGGTGCCCGGTTCCTACCGGCGTCGTCGTCGGCCCTTTGATCGCCACCTTGTTGCGCCGGATCGACTCCAGGGTGCTGTCCGGGAGCGGTGTTCCCTCGCGCTCGTAGACGTCGATCCCCGCCTCCTGGAAGTCCCAGTCGAACTCGACGCCGGTCGCCTCGAGTACGCGGCGGGTGGCCTCGGCGATCTCCGGGCCGATCCCGTCGCCTGGAATGAAAGTCACCTTGTGTGCCAAAGCGATCTACCCCTCTCTACAAATCGTGAGACCCGCTGACGCCCGTCGGGTGGGTGGATTATCGCGCGGCGGCCGCGAGCGAGTTGCGCGGTTTCGCACACAGCGTGTGTCACTATCGCCGTGTTATGCCCGGAGGCGGATCGATCGAGCTCGGGCGGATCGCCGGTATCCGCGTCGGCGTCGACCCGAGCTGGTTCCTGGTGTTGTTCTTGATCACATGGTCGCTCACCGGCTACTACCGTTCGCTATTCCCGGGCCGCGAGACGACCGCTTTCCTTCTCGCTTGCGCCAGCGCGCTGCTCTTTTTCGCCTCTGTGCTCTTGCACGAGCTCGGACACGCGGCGGTAGCGAGGCGTAACGGCATCGGCATCCTCGGCGTCGAGTTGTGGCTGTTCGGCGGCATCGCCCGTTTCGATCGCGACGCGCCTCGGGCCGGAGTCGAGTTCCGGGTGGCAGCCGCCGGTCCGCTGGTGACGGCGCTCGTCGCTGCTGCCTGCTTCGGCGCTGGGGCGCTCCTCACCGCGCCGCGCGAAATGCTGCACGCCACCTTTTTCGAGCGCGCAGCGCTCGGCGAGCTGCCGGCGCTGCTCGCCTACCTCGCGTTCGTCAACGCGGCGCTGTTGGTCTTCAACCTGTTGCCGGCCTTCCCGCTCGACGGCGGCCGCATCTTGCGCGCGCTCGTGTGGGGGTTGACGGGCAACCGCGAGCGGGCCACGCGCTTCGCTGCCGGACTCGGCCGCCTGCTCGGCCTTGCCCTGATCGCCTTCGGTGTCGCGCGGCTCGCCAGCGGGTCGCTGATCGCCGGCGCCTGGCTTCTCTTCATCGGTTACTTCCTCTACCGCGCCGCCCGCGACGAGGCGCTCAGAGCGCGGATCGGCGAGCCGTTGGCGGGGATGACCGTCGCCGACGTGATGGACGACGAACCAGTCGCCATCCCCGCGACCGCAACCGTCGAGCACGCCTTCGAGGAGTTCTTCCTGCGCTACGGCTGGCAGTGGTTTCCGGTGGTGGACACGAGCGGGCGGTTGGTCGGACTCGTTCCACGCAAGGCGGTCGACGACGTCGACTTCGAGCGCCGCCCATCCACCCGCATCGAGGAAGTCATGGCGCACGCGCGCGGCGACGAGCTCGAGGCGATCACCGTGCCCACCGACGCTCCTCTCGAGCGTCTGTTCGCCAGCAACGCGCTCGCGCGTCTCGGCGCGGTCCTCGCGATCGATGCGCAGGGGTATTTGCGCGGGGTCGTGACGGCCGAGGACCTGCGCCGCGCCCTGCGCGGTCTAGTGGCGCCCGCGCTCGCCTAACGCGAGCGCTACCGGCCCGTCGTCCAGCCGCAAGCGGACACGCGTACTGTCTGCGAGACAGGCGTACCGTCTGGTAAGAATCCCGACTGCTTCGCAGATGCCCGAGCACGACGTTCTCGTAATAGGCGCCGGACTAGCCGGCCAGAGCGCAGCCCTCGCAGCGGCACAGCAGGGTGCTTCCGTAGGCATCATCTCGAAGGTCCACCCCGTTCGCTCCCACTCGAACGCGGCGCAGGGCGGCATCAACGCCGCTCTCGACCCCGAGGACTCGTGGGAGTCGCACGCGTTCGACACCGTCAAGGGGTCCGACTATCTCGGCGACCAGGACGCGATCGAGATCATGTGCCAAGAGGCGCCGCGCGAGATCGTGCGCCTCGAGCACCTCGGCGTGACGTTCCACCGCCGCGCCGACGGCCGGCTCGGTAAGCGCGCCTTCGGCGGCGCGTCGGCCGCCCGCACTTACTACGTCGCCGACATCACCGGCCAGGCGATCCTGCACGTCCTCTACGAGCAGCTGATGAAGCACAGCGAGGTCGTGCGCTACGAGGAATGGTTCTGCACGCGCCTCGTCCAGGACGACGACGGGCGTATCGCCGGCGTCGTTACGCGCAACATCGTCGACGGGTCGATGGCGCTGTTCCGCGCCAAGTGCGTGATCCTCGCGACCGGCGGCAACGGTCAGGTGTACAAGCCCACCACCAACGCCTTGATCTGCACCGGCGACGGCATCGCAATGGCCTACCGCATCGGCGCGCCGCTGATGGACATGGAGATGGTCCAGTACCACCCCACTACCTTGGCGGGTACCGGTCTTCTGATCACCGAAGGCGCGCGCGGCGAGGGCGCCCACCTCTACAACGCCAAGGGCGAACGCTTCATGGAGAAGTACGCGCCCAACAAACTCGAGCTGGCTTCGCGCGACGTCGTTTCGCGCGCCGAGGCCACCGAGATTCTCGAGGGCCGCGGCTTCCCCGACGGCACGGTTGCGCTCGACATCACCGTCGTTGGGCGTAAGCGGATCCACGAAGCCTTGCGCGAAATCGTCAACGTGGCGCGCGACTTCGCCGGCGTCGACATCACCAAGGAACCGATCCGCGTGAAGCCCGGCAACCACTACATCATGGGCGGCATCAAGACCGACTCGTTTGGCCGCACGCCGATCCCCGGGCTCTACGCGGCGGGCGAGTGCGCCTGCGTGTCGGTTCACGGCGGCAACCGCCTCGGCGCCAACTCGCTGCTCGACACGCTCGTCTTCGGTCGCCGCGCGGGTGCGCACGCTGGCGAGATCGCGCGCCAGGTGCCGATGCCGCGCGCGTCCGAAGCCGCCCTCGCCGACGAGGAGCGGATGATCGACGCCATCGTCCGGCGCGATCGCACGGGACGCCGCGTCGCCGAGATCAAGGACGAGCTCGGCACGACGATGGACCGTTACGTGGGCGTCTTCCGCGATCAGGAGGGGCTCGAGAAGGCACTCGACACGGTCAAGCGGCTGAAGGAGGAAGCGGCCTCGGTCGCTGTCGACGACAAGGGCACTGTCTTCAACCAGGACGTGCTCGGCGTGCTCGAGCTGCAGTTCATGCTCGACAACGCGGAGTGCATCGTCACCGCTGCGCTGGAGCGCAAGGAGAGCCGCGGCGCCCACTACCGCACTGACTTCCCGAAGCGCAACGACGACGAGTGGCTACGTCACATCACTCTCACCTACGACGGTGACGGCCCGTCGATCGGCTACGCACCGGTGACGATCACCCGTTGGCAGCCCCAGGAAAGGGTGTACTGATGCCCGAGTACACGCTCAGGATCCGCCGCTTCGACCCCGAGTCGGGCGAGCCGCCGTACTGGCGCGACTACAAGGTCGAGCTCGCGCCCGAGCGATCGGTCCTCGAGGCGATCCTCACCGCCAAGGGTCAAGAGGACGGGTCGATCGCTATCCGCTGCTCGTGCCGCGCCGCGATCTGCGGTTCGTGCGGCGTCCGTATCAACGGCCGCTCGGCGCTGGCCTGTAACACCAAGGTCGGCGAAGCGCAGGAGACGGCGCGCGACGGCGTGATCGTCATCGAGCCGATGGCGAACATGCCGGTCGTGAAGGATCTCGTCACCGACATGGAGTCGGAGCACTGGAAGAAGATCCGCCGCGTCACGCCGTGGCTGATCCCGGCCGAAGAACCGCCCGCCGACCGCGAGTACACAGTGCCGGCCGAGGCGATGCTCGATGTCACGCAAACGATGGCGTGCATCCAGTGCGGCGTCTGCATGTCCGCCTGCCTCTCGCTCGAGGCCGATCCCGAGTTCATTGGGCCGGCGCCGCTGGCCAAGGCGTATCGCTTCGTCGGCGATCCGCGCGACGGCATGACCGAGGAGCGGCTGCGCGACCTCGCCGAGGACCCGCACGGCCTCTACGACTGCACGCACTGCTTTTCGTGCGTCGAGGTCTGCCCGAAGGACGTGGCGCCGATGAACCAGATCATGCGCCTGCGTCGCCGCGCTGCCGAGGACTTCGGAATCAAGGACCGCAACAACGGCTACGGGCACGCGGTCGCGTTCACCAAGCTGATCGAGAAGTACGGAACGCTCCACGAAGCGCAGCTTCTACCGCGGACCTTCGGCGACGGCTCGCTCGTGAAGGGCCAAACCGAGCCCGGTGCCGTCAAGCAGCTGCTCGAGAACTTGCCGACGGCGCTCCGCGGTTTGAAGTCGGGCAAGGTGACACCGAAGAAGGCGTTCTTCCACCCGCGCTTGCCCGACCAGAAGGAGATTAAGCGGATCTTCCGCGAGATCGAGCGCCACGGCGAGCGCATCGAGCTCAACCTCTACATCGTCGGCGAGGGCGGCGACGAGGAAGATGCCGCCACGACGGCGGCGATCGCTGCGGCTGAAGGGAGGCAGGACTCGTGATCAAGGTCGCCTACTGGCCTGGCTGCGTCGCGCGTGGGTTCGCACCCGAGCTCCACGGTGCCGTCGCGAAGGTTGCGCCGCTGCTTGACATTGAGCTAGTCGAGCTCGATCGCGCGAACTGCTGCGGCGCTGGCGTGATCGCCGAACACAACCAGGAGCTCGCCGACACCCTCAACGCCCGCACCTTCGCGCTCGCCCAGCGTGTCGAGGGGGCCGCGGGCATGATGAACATCTGCTCGACCTGCCAGGGTGCGCAGAGCGAGTGCCGCGAGCGCCTCGACG
>BEIR01000025.1 GCA_002898855.1 bacterium HR41 | reverse complement strand
CGCTCTGCCGGCTAGACCCCGATTGCCGGGTGATCGCGCTGCCCGCACCGGAATTGCCAGGACGACAGCGAGCCGAGGAGGGGGAGGAGGCAGGTTGAGCGCAGAAGGTCGCGCAGGCGAACGCAAGACACCGTCCGCCGACGGTGCCACGGCCGGGGCACCGGAGCTTCCAGCCACGCTCGACGAGTTCTTCGACATCGCGCGCGAGCGTCTCGACCCCGGCACGTTCGGCTACTACGCCGGCGGTGCCGGTGCCGAGATCACGCTCCGCGACAACGAGCAATCCTGGACGCGCTTGCGCTTGCGGCCGCGCATGCTCGTCGACGTCTCACGCTGCGAAACGTCGACGACGCTGCTGGGCGAAGACCTCGCCCATCCCGTGTGCGTCGCTCCGACAGCGTTCCACCGGCTCGCTCACCCCGAAGGCGAGGCGGCGACCGCCATCGGTGCCGAACGTGCGGCGGCCCCGTTTTGCTTGTCGACGTTGGCGACGGCGCGCCCCCGCGAGGTGGCGGCCGCTGCGCCTGCGGGCAGGCGCTGGTTCCAGGTTTACGTGTTTCGTGATCGCGGCGTCACGCGCGCGCTTTGCGAAGAGGCCGCGGAGAGCGGCTTTCGAGCTCTTTTCCTCACCGTCGACGTGCCGTTTTTCGGCCGCCGCGAGCGCGATCTGCGCAGCGGTTTCGCGCTGCCGGCGATCGAGGTTCCGAGCCTCGCTGCGGCCGTCGGCGAGCCCGGTGCGCGCCTCGACATGCGCGCGATCGGCGAGCTTCTCGACGCCTCGCTCACGTGGCGCGACGTCGAAGAGCTCGTCGGGACGAGCGATCTCCCCGTCGTCGTCAAGGGGGTTCTCACAGCGGAAGACGCCCGCCGCGCGGTCGCGAGCGGCGCCGCGGCGGTTGTGGTGTCAAACCACGGCGGTCGGCAGCTCGACGGCGTGCGGGCGAGCGCCGACGCGCTGCCGGAGGTGGTCGAGGAAGTCGGCGACGAGGTCGATGTGCTGGTCGATGGCGGGATCCGCCGCGGCACCGATGTGCTGAAAGCGCTAGCGCTGGGAGCGCGGGCCGTGCTCGTCGGGCGGCCGGTGCTCTGGGGGCTCGCGGCGTCAGGGTCGGCTGGGGTCGAGCGCGTTTTGCGACTGCTGGTCGACGACTTCGCGCTCTCGCTCGCGCTGTGCGGCGTGCCGCGGGCGCGCGATCTCGACCGCTCGGTGCTGGAGCGCTCTCCGCGTGGCCCGAGCGTGTCGCGCGTCGATGGTTCCCTCTGAGTGTCGCGCGAGCGCGACGGCACCGCTGGTAGGTCGGGCGGTCCCCGCTAGCGGCGGGTGTCGGCGCGCTCCGCGGTCGGTTCGACGCGGCTCGCGAGCGTGCGGCAGCCGTCGTGGTCGAGCTCGAAGGTGAGTTCTTGCACGCGCGCCGAACGCATCGCGGCGCTGACCGCCTCGCGCGCACCGGGAGCGAAACAGAGCAAAAACCCGCCGCCGCCCGCACCCATCAGCGCCACCGCTGCCGCTCCGGCGCGGCGAGCGATCGCCCGCAGCTCGTCCGCGCGTGGCGGCACCGCGCCGGGTGCGCGCCGCCGTTTGAGATCCCACTGCGCGTCGAGCGCCCACGCCCAGCGATCGACGTCGCCTCGCTCGAGCGCGTCAGCGACGTCTTCTGCGAGCTGGCGACTGCGGTGGAGGATGTCGAGAGCGCCGCGATCGCCCCGGCGCACACCACGCGCGACGTTCGACAACAGGCGCGACGCCGACCTTCGACCACCGATGAAAAACAGCGCGGTGTCGTTCGCGAGCGCAGCTGCCGAGCGTGGGTGAAGATCGAGGCTGCGGGCCTCGACGCTGCCGTCGCGCTTGAAGCTGTAGGCACGCACTCCACCGAAGGCCGCGGCGTACTGGTCGTGCTTTCCTACCGAGCGCCCCACCACCTCGATCTCGATGTGGCAGGCGGCCTCGGCCAGGCGCTCGCGGTTGTCGATGCGAGGCTTGCTGTCTGTGTCCTTCAGCGCGTCGAGCGCGCGCAGCGTGCACACGGTGAACGCGCCCGATGAACCGAGACCGGTGCCGGGAGGTACCTCGGCGACGCTCGCTAGCTCGAGCGGCTGGCCGTCCCAGTGAAGGTCGAGCAGCGCTCTCAGGAGCGGGTGGCGGACCGAGCGCGCCGAGACCACCTCTTCGTAAGCCAGGTGCTTGAGCCGGAAGCGCCCGTCGATCGACGGGGCAGCGGTGACATAGACGTAGCGGGCAATCGCTGCCGAAACAGCGAAGCCTTCGTGACGCGAGAAGTAGGCCGGTAGGTCGGTGCCGCCGCCGCCCAATGCAAGGCGCAACGGAGCCCGTGCCACGACGGCTTTCATGGGGCGCATTCTGGCGTCTTCCCGAGCGCGGTGTGAAAAGGCGGCGTGTACGGGGTCGCCGACCCCTAGCGTTGCGCCATGGCGGCGGTCTCGTGGCTTGTGTTCGGTCCCGCTGGCGGCGCGAGCGTTCGTGGAGACCTAATCGGGGCGCGCAGGGGCGCCTTTGCTCACCTTGCTGTAGCTGCTGCCGCCGGCGTAACCACCGTCATCGCCGTGATTGCCGGCTTGCCGATCGCCGCTGTCGGCGGCAGGGGGAACCGGCGGCTGGGGAGGCGCAGAGCTGGGTGCAGGCGCTTTCCCGTAGGCGCCGCTGCGGTTTTTCGGGCTTGAGCTGCTCGAGCGCGGCGCCGGTGTCGGCGAAGGCGCCCCGGTGCGTGGGCGTGGGCGTGTATAGGCACGCGTGCGTGGTGCGGCAGCGCGCTTGCGTACTCTGGCCGTCGCGCGTTGGCGCCCGCGTGCGATCTTGCGAGCGCGTCCGGAGTGCGTGGCGCGCTGGCGATCGCGCCCGCGGCGGGCCCGATCGCTGGTGGCGTGCTGTCGCCGCTTCCCCTGCGCGGCGCGCGCTCGCGACCGCTCGCCGCCTGTGCCGCTCCCTTTCCGCATCCGGCGTCGCTCGGCGTTGCGTCGCTTGCCGCCGGCCGCGCTGCCGCGGGCAGCGTCGGGGCCGGCTGCGCGTCCGGCGCGAGTGTCCGCAGTCGCGGCGCCGTGTGCGCCGTCTTGCACAGCGGCGCCGCTCCCACCCGGTTCCTTGCTCGCCGTGGTGGCGAAGTGCTTGACAGCCGCCGTGCCGCCGGTCGCGCCGACGCCGAGCGCTAGCGCCGCAGCCACGACCTTGGCAGCGAACGCAGCCCCGCCGGCGCTCCCCGCGCCCGTCACGGCGGTGCCAGCGGCAGCGGCGCCACCAGCCGCGGCGACGCCACCCGCCCCTGCTGCGGCCCCGCTGCCAGCCATCCCGCCGCCGGCGGCGACACCGCCCGCGCCAGCGGCCGCACCACCCGCAGAGCTTGCTTGTTGCAACCCGGCGGCAGCCGCCACTGAGCTCTTGAGCGCCGGCGTCACCGCCACCGGCAGGGCGAGCGCGAGCAGCGCACGCTGGCGCGCGACGCGCTCCCGGAACTCGCGGCAGCCTGGGCAGCTGCGCAGGTGTAGCGCGATCGGGCTGCGGCGCAGCGAGCCGCCGCGCAGCGTCGCCAGCTCCTCGCGCACCTCGGCGCATGGGCGCTCGCGCGCCTCGCGCATCTTGATCAACGTCGTGCGTGCGCGGAAGACGAGCGCCTTCACCCTTGCCGTCTCCACTCCGAGCACGCGCGCGATCTCGCTCTGCGACATGTCCGCGAGTTCGAAAAGAAGCAGCGCTGCACGCTGGTCGTGGGGAAGGGCGCGCAGGTCGGCGAGGATCGCGCGGATCTCCTCGCGCTGCTCGACGGTGACAGGTTGGGCTGCGTCGGCGTGCTCCTCGCCGAGCGCGGTCGTGCGACGTTCGCGCAAGAGCGATAGACAGCGGTTCCGCGCCACCGTGTAGAGCCAGGGTTTGAAGGTGAGCTCGCGCCCGGTGCCCGAGCGCAGCTCGCGGTAGGCGGCGGCGAAGGCGTGCTGCACGGCGTCCTCGGCGTCGTCGTGCGAGCCGGTGAGATGCCGACAGAAGCCGAGCAGGTGGGGCAGGTGTCGCTCGAAGAGCACCTCGAACGCGCGGTCGTCGCCGCGCTGCACGCGACGCACCAGCTGTTCGTCGCCGAGCTGGCGAAGCAGTGCCTGGGGCAGCAGGGTCCGCTTGCGCGGGCGTGCGCCGCGGTTCTCCCCGCCGGGCTCAGCTTCCTTGCTTGCCACCATCGCTGCCCATCGCGCCTAGGGCTTGTCGACCGAAGCTCGCGCGGTCCGTCGCTGCTTCTATCGGTCCGGCAGCGCTCACGCTTCACGTCCTCCTAAACGCGTGGACGTTCGGCAGGTTCGAAAGTTGCGCGGGGATGTCCTCTCCGAGCACGACGGCGGCCGCGGACAACGATTTTTCGGAAACTCGCGAACCTCGTCCCGGCGCGCGCGTTTAAGGGGCGTAACTAGAGAGAGGAATCCGCGGTTACAGCAACGCAGTGGAGCGGAGGCAGAGGAGATGCGAGCAAGAGTTTTCAGATGGGTGGGGGTAGCTACGGCGGTGGCGGCGATCGTGCCGGCCGCAGCGGTCGGCAAGCCGTCGAAGGCCGAGCTCAAAGCGGCGGTGCGCGAGGCCAAGCGCGAGTGCCAGCTCGAGCGTGGTAGCACCGACGCCACCCGGGCAGCGTTCCGCGCCAAGTACGGTTCGCTCGGGCTCGGGCACTGCGTCAAGGTGCGCACCAGGGACGCGCTACGCGAAGCGGCGCAGGCGCGGCGCCAGGCGCTCAAGGACTGCAAGACCGAGCGTGCCCAGGACCCGGCTGCTTTCGCGGAGAAGTACGGCACCAACCGCAACCGCCGCAACGCGCTTGGGCGCTGCGTCTCGCAGAAGATGCGGGTGATCGCCGCGAAGCAAGACCGCGCTGACCGCGAAGAGATCGAGGCCGAGCACAACGCGGCTGCCGCTTGCCGGGCCGAGCGCAGCCAGGATCCGCAGGCTTTCGCGGAGAAGTACGGCACCAACCGCAACAAGCGCAACGCCTTCGGCAAGTGCGTGTCACAGCGGGCTCGCGCCGGCCAGGAGAGCGAACAACCGGAGCCGAACGGCGACGCCCACGGCGGGCAGCCGAACGAGCACCCGAACGGAGGAAGCGGCCAGGGTGCTCCCGGCTCCGGCGCTGGAGAGGGGTCGAGCTCTCCTGGCACGGTCTGACGGGCTCGCGCCAGACGAGAAAAAAACGGCGCCCAGCGCCGGTGCAGAGGGTCGGGGCGGGGTCTTCGCCAGGTGCGGAGACCCCGCCCGCGTTCGCGCCACGGTTCGTCCAGCGTCTCGCGGCGCGCGTCGCTCCGGATCTTGGCTGGCTCGCCAGCCAAGTGCTAAATTGACATGGTGTTAAGGGAGCTCGGGGCGGCTGCTCTGCCAGGGTGCGCACAGCGGCGAGCGCCGCGCAGCCTTTCCTAGGCTTGCGCCGGTGCCGGGTCGCTGGTGCCTCCGCGCACGGCGCGGCGATGCAGCCGCCGCGATCACCGACACAGGCCACTGAGGCCAAGCGACCGATCAGGGAGGGAGCGGAGAAACCGTGCTACGCATAGGGCGCGTTTGCATAGTCGGAGCGGGTTCCTCGGGCATCGCGGCTTGCCAGGTGATGCAAGCCAACGGGATCGATTTCGATTGTTTCGAGCGCGGTTCGCAGGTCGGCGGCAACTGGCGCTACGAGAACGACAACGGGATGTCGTCCGCCTACAAGTCGCTGTTCATCAACACCTCGCGGCGGATGATGGAGTACCGCTCCTACCCGATGCCGGACGACTACCCGGACTACCCGCACCACAGCCAGATCGCCAAGTACTTCGACGACTTCGTCGACCACTTCGGTCTGCGCGACAAGATCACGTTCCGCCACGAGGTCGAGCGCGTCGAGCCGAGCGACGACGGCTGGCTCGTCACGGTTCGCAACGTCGACACCGGCGAGCGTCGCAGCGCCGTTTACGACGCCGTGCTAGTGGCCAACGGCCACCACTGGCACCCCCGTTACCCGGAGCCGCCGTTCCCGGGCCAGGACAGCTTCGCGGGCGAGCAGCTGCACAGCCACTACTACCGCGAACCGGACGAACGCTTCGTCGACCGCACCGTCCTCGTCCTCGGTTTCGGCAACTCGGCTGTCGACATCGCCTGCGAAAGCTCGCGCGTGTCGAAGATCACTTATCTGGCGATGCGCCGCGGCGCGTGGGTGATTCCCAAGTACATCGAGGGCAAACCGGTCGACCAGCTCCACAACGAGTGGACGAGCCGCCTGCCCTTCCGGCTCCAGCGCTGGTACCTGCAGCGTCTGATCGTCAAGACACAAGGCCGCATGGAGGACTACGGTCTTCCCAAGCCCGACCACAAGTTGGGCGAGGCTCACCCGACGATCTCGTCGGAGCTGCTTCCACGCATCGGACACGGGCGGATCAAGCCCAAGCCCAACATCGCGCGCATCGACGGCGACACCGTCCATTTCGTGGACGGCTCGAGCGCCCAGGTGGACACGATCGTCTGGTGCACCGGCTACAAGATCGACTTCCCGTTCCTGCCGCGCGAAGTCGTCGATCCCAAGGACAACCGCGTCGAGCTCTACCGGCACGTGGTGCATCCCGACTGGCCGGGGCTCTACTTCATCGGTCTCGTGCAGCCGTTGGGCGCGATCATGCCGATCGCGGAAGCTCAATCGGAGTGGATCGCCGATCTTCTGCTCGGGCGCTGCGCTCTGCCCGACCGCGAGCGGATGCTGCGCGAGATCGAGCGCGACCAGCGCAAGATGCGCAAGCGCTACGTCGCCTCGCCGCGCCACACCATCCAGGTCGACTTCTATCCCTACATGCGTGCGATCAGGCGCGAGCGGCGGCGGCGCTCTCGGCGTAGCGCGCCCAGTCCGATCGCCGTCCCGCGTTTGCAGACGCAGGGTGCTTCGTAGGGAAGGTCGACGAGCAGCAGGGCACGGCGGCAAGGGGACAACTGTGTCGTGGGGCTAGCGCTACGCGCGGGAGGAAAGCGAACGATCGCGCGAGCGGTAGGCTGAGCGAACCGCCGGCAATCGCAGGAGGGGGAGAAAGATGGCTGAGGTCGAGACCGCGCGCAGGACCGGTACCAGCGACGGCGAGGGGGCGCAAGCCGCAGCGCACGCTGCTGCCGAGAGCTCCAGCAGTGGTCGCAGCTCCACCGACAGCCGTCTCGAGGTCCGCAACCCTGCTACGGGCGAGGTCATCGCTCGTCTAGAGCAGGTCGATTCGGTGGGCCTAGCCGCGATGGTCGAGCGCGCCCGCGCTGCGCAACCGGCGTGGGAGGCGCTCGGTTTCGAGGGTCGCGGTCGTCTCTTGCGCGAGCTGCAGCAGTGGGTGCTGCGTAACGACACCCGCATCGCCGACACGATCGTCGCCGAGAACGGCAAGGCGTTCGAGGACGCGCTTCTCGCTGAGGTCGGCTACGCCGCCCAGGCGCTCGGGTTCTGGGCGAAGCGCGCGCCCAAATACCTCGCCGACGAGAAGGTGCACTCGAACTCGCCGTTCGTCTTCGGGCGCAAGCTGCGCGTGCGCTACGCGCCCGTCGGGCTCGTCGGCGTGATCGGGCCCTGGAACTACCCGCTCACCAACAACTTCGGTGACTGCATTCCGGCGCTCGCCGCAGGGAACGCGGTGATTCTCAAACCGGCGAGCCTGACACCGCTCACGTCGCTGCTACTCGAGGAGGGAACGCGCGAAGTCGGGTTCCCCGAGGGGGTTTTCCAGGTCGCGGTGATGCCGGGGAGGATGGCCGGCGAGCTGATCGACGCCGTCGACTACGTGATGTTCACCGGCTCGACGGAGGTCGGGCGCAAGGTGATGGAGCGCGCCGCGCGCACGCTTACGCCGGTGGGGCTCGAGCTCGGCGGCAAGGACCCGATGATCGTCCTCGCCGATGCTGACCTCGAGCGGGCGGCCAACGCTGCCGTCTACTACTCGATGCAAAACACCGGCCAGACTTGCATCTCGATCGAGCGCGTCTACGTCGAGGAGCCGGTCTACGACGAGTTCGTGCGCCTCGTCGTCGAGAAGGCGCGCAAGCTGCGTATCGGGCGGCCGAGCGGCCCCGGCTCCGTGGACGTCGGGGCGATGACCTCGCCCGAGCAGCTCGAGATCGTCGAGCGGCACGTTCGCGACGCTGCCGAGAAGGGCGCGCGGATCCTCGTCGGCGGCAAACGCGTCGACGGCGACGGGCTGTTCTTTGAGCCGACGGTGATCGCCGATGTCGACCACTCGATGCTCTGCATGCGCGAAGAGACGTTCGGTCCGACGCTGCCGATCATGAAGGTCCGCGACGTCGACGAGGCGATCCGGCTCGCCAACGACTCGCCGTACGGTCTGCAGGCGTCGGTGTGGACGCGCGACACCGAGAAGGGCATGCGCGTCGCACGCCAGGTCGAGGCCGGTGCCTGCTGCGTCAACGACGCGCTCGTCAACTACCTGGCGCTAGAGCTGCCGATGGGCGGCTGGAAGGCGTCGGGACTCGGTTCGCGCCACGGCGCCGACGGGATCCGCAAGTACACGAAGAAGCAGTCGATCCTCATCACGCGTTTCGCGCCTAAGCGCGATCTCCACATGTTCCCCTACCGGGCGCGGACGACGCGCTTGCTCGGGCGTCTGTTCCGCCTGCTCTGGGGTCGGCGCCGGGGCTAGCGGCGCAGGTCTGCGGTACTAGCCCGCAGTACTAACGGCGCGCGCGCCGCACGAGCGAGAGCGCAGCGAACGTAGCCGCCGCCACCGCAGCGGCGATCGCAGCAACGCGGCGCTCGCGCGGCCGCTGGCTGCTCGCGGCGTTCGCCGGCGGCCCGCTGCCGGCGCTTCCCGCGGTGTCGGGCGCGGGAACCGCGAACTGCTCGGCGGCAAGAACGTCGTGCGGCTCTTCGATCCCACTCGGATCTACCGGCGCTCGCTCGGGCGGCGCCGGCATCGCGAACTGGTCGGCGGCGAGAACGTCGTGCGGCTCGTCTATACCGGTCGGATCGGCGGGCGGACGGCGCGCGTCGGGAGCGGGAACCGCGAACTGCTCGGCCGCAAGGATGTCGTGCGGCTCTTCGATCCCGCTCGGGTCGAGGGGTGGCCGCGGCGCGCGACGTTCGCTTTTCACGCCGCCAATCGTGCCACACCGCCGAGCGTGGGGCTACCGCGGACGCTGGTCGCTCGTTAGGGAGCGCCGGACGCGGTGGTAGCGTGAACAGCCGTGCACGACGAGCCGACTCGACTTCTCCGCACGCCGAGCGGCGGCGGTGGCCGACCGCGCCGCCGTCCCGATCCGGCCGTTGTTCGACGGCGGCGCCTCGCCCTGGCGGTCGTGGCCGGGTTGGTGCTCTTGATCGTCGTCGTCGCAGTCGCTTCCGGCGGAGGTGGCGGGAGCGCCGAGGAGAGCGTTCCCCAGACGATCCCCTCGCCGCCGCCGCCGGCGAACTTGAGCGGTGGCTCGTCGAACACGGGTAGCGACACAACCGGCACGAGCGCAACTTCGACCACCCCGAGTGGCTCCACCGGCGGCCGCTCCGCCGGCAGCGGCAGCAGCGGCACGGCGACACCCGGCCAGGCCGGGGGCGGCGCTTCCGCGCCCTCGGCGTCCGGAGGCAGCGCCGCGGGCGGTGGGACTAGCGGCAGCGGTTCGTCCGGGTCCTCGAGCGGATCTACGCCCGGCTCTGCCGGTGGCGGGGCCGGGGCTCCCGCTCCCGGCACGCCTTAAGCGGCTCTCGCAGCGCGGGCACCGTGCGCGCGACGAACTACGCGGTCGTCGGCCACGTCGAGTGGTGCGACTTCGTCCGCGTGGAACAGCTGCCGCTAAGTGGCGAGATCGTGCACGCCGACGCCCACTTCGCCGAGCCTGCGGGGGGCGGCGCCGTCGCTGCCGTCGAGCTTGCGCGTCTCGCCGGCGACGCGCTCTTTTTCACCGCCCTCGGCGACGACGAGCTCGGCGCTCGCGCCCGGCAGCGGCTCGGCGAGCTCGGCGTGACGGTGTTCGCGAG
>BEIR01000024.1 GCA_002898855.1 bacterium HR41 | reverse complement strand
TTCGACAAGCAGCTCGGCGAGCTGCACGGCGTTGGTGGCCGCGCCTTTACGTAGGTTGTCGGCGACCACCCACATGTTGAGGCAGCGCTCGTGCGAGGGGTCGCGGCGGATGCGTCCCACGAACACTTCGTCACGACCAGCGGCATCGATCGCCAGCGGATAGCGCCCGTTGTGGGGGTCGTCGACGACGACGATCCCGGGAGCGCTGGCGAGCAACTCGCGGCAACGCTCGGGCGACAGCGGCTCCCGCGTCTGCACGTTGATCGACTCCGAGTGTGAGCTGAACACCGGGACCCGCGCACACGTCGCGGACACACCGATATCGTCGCGACCGAGGATCTTGCGCGTCTCGTTCATCATCTTGCGCTCCTCGGTCGTGTAGTCGTCGCCGTCTTTGAACGTCTCGACCTGTGGCAGCACGTTGAAGGCGATGCGGTGGGGGTAGACGCTCGGCGGCGGCAGCTCCTGGGCTGCGATCAGCGCCTCCGTCTGGCGGTGGAGCTCCTCGATCGCGCGCTGCCCGGTGCCTGACACCGCTTGGTAGGTCGAAACCACCACGCGCTCTATCCCGACCGCGTCGAGAATCGGCTTCAGCACCACCACCATCTGCATCGTCGAGCAGTTGGGGTTAGCGACGATGCCCCGGTGGTTGTCGAGCGCCTCGGGGTTGACCTCGGCGACGACGAGGGGCACCTCAGGCTCCATCCGCCAGCGCGACGAGTTGTCGACGACCACCGCGCCGGCCCGTGCGAAGCGCGGCGCCCACTCGCCGGAGACGGCCGAGCCGGCCGAAAACAGCGCGATGTCGAAACCCTCCTCGGCGCCGTCGACCAGCGGCTCGACGCGCAGAGTGCCGCCCCGCCACGCGATCTCGCGGCCAGCAGATCGCTCCGACGCGAAGGGAACGACCTCGCTGGCGGGGAACTCCCGCTCCTCCAACACGCGCAGAATCGTTTGGCCGACGGCGCCGGTAGCGCCGACAACAGCAACTCTCACCGTCGCCCGCCCTCTTCGCGGCTAGCCGGACGCGAACGCGCGGCCGCTGCGTGACCGACGAGATCGACCGCCTCGCCACCCTCGGCGAGACCGAAGGCGTCGTGCAGGGCGCGCACCGCTCGCGGCACGTCCTCCTCGCGGATCACGCAGGAGATCTTGATCGGTGAGGTCGAAATCATCTCGATGTTGATCCCGGCGTCGCCGAGAACGCTGAACGCTTTCGCTGCGACGCCGGGATGGCTGCGCATGCCGGCACCGATCAGCGACACCGTGCCCATCCGCTCGTCGGTCGCGATCTCGCCGAAACCGAGCTCCTCGCGCAGCGGCTCGAGCGTCTCGCGCGCCAGGTCGAGATCAGCGCGCGGAACGGTGAACGACATGTCGGCGCGATGCCCTTCCGACACCGGCTCGTTCTGGATGATCATGTCGACGTTGATCGCGCGCTCGGCCAGCGCCGTCATCACCCGACCAGCGATACCGGGCCGATCGGGAAGACCGGTGAGCGTGATCCGCGCCTCGTCGGTCGAGTGCGTGACGGCGGTGACTAGTGGTCTCTCCATGGTTGTTGCCTCGTCGACGACGAAGGTGCCTGGACCTTCCTCGAAACTCGAACGACAGTGGATGGTGACACCGTGGTTGCGGGCGTACTCGACCGAGCGCAGCTGCAGCACCCGCGCCCCCGATGCTGCCATCTCGAGCATCTCCTCGAAAGTGAGGAGCGGCAGCTTGCGCGCGTTGGGAACGATACGCGGATCGGCACTGAAGACGCCCGAGACGTCGGTGAAGATCTCGCACACCTCGGCGCCCAACGCCGCGGCGAGGGCGACAGCCGTGGTGTCGGATCCGCCACGGCCAAGCGTCGTCACGTCAAGTGAATCCTGCGAGACCCCTTGGAAACCGGCAACGAGGACGATCTTGCCTTCGGCGAGCGCACGCCGTATGCGGTCGGCTCGCACGTCGATGATCCGCGCCTTGGTGTGCGTCGAGTCGGTGACGATCCCGGCCTGCGAACCCGACAGCGAGATCGCCTCGTAGCCGAGATCGTTGATCGCCATCGCCGCGAGCGCACAGGAGATCCGCTCGCCTGTCGAAAGCAACATGTCCATCTCTCGTGGGTGCGGTCGCGACGAGACCTCGTGAGCGAGCGCGATCAGCTCGTCGGTGTGCTTGCCACGCGCCGAAAGAACAGCGACGACGGCGTTCCCCTCGGCGTGTCGCTCGGCGATGCGGCGGGCGGCCCGCTTGATGCGCTCGGCGTCGGCGACCGAGGTACCGCCGAACTTCATCACCACGATCGGCCGCTGCACTTGCGCCTCGGCGGCGCCACGGGTCGACCGGCGCTCCGAAGCTGTCGTGCGCTCGTCGGATCGGCCGGTCGCCACGTGGGCGAAAGATACCCTGCGCGCGATGTCCGCGGATCAGCCGCCCGCCCGCCGCCGTTTGCTCGCCACCCGCCGGGGGCGCTGTGCGCTGGCAGCGCTCGCTGGCCTCGCCGCGCTCTCGCTTGTAGCGGGCGTCGTGGTGGGGGCGGCGTGGCACGACGAGCAGCGCCGCGAGCCGCTGCGGGCCGAGCGCCCGCTCGTCTCTTTCCTGGCGCGAATCGTCCCGCCCATACCGACAGGAACGGGGAACGCATCGCGCCCGCCCCGGACGCTCGGGGAGTACGTGCGCCGCCTGCCGCTCGAGGCCGCTGCCGCCCAGGTGATCGCCGTGTCTCCGGCCCGCACCGCCGAGCGCACCGAGCTGGCACGGCTGGCACGCGGCGGCTTCGGGGCGGTGATAGTGCGGCGCAGCGACTGGGGTCGCCGCGCCGACCTCGCTCGACTTGTACGACAGCTACGCGACGAGGTGCGCAAGGTCGGAACGCTTCAGCCGCTGCTGCTCGCACTGCAACCGGGCGGCGCCGGTAACGCCCTGCCCGCCCCTCCCGCACTGTCGATCGGCGAGTACGCGACGGTGCGGCAGGCAGCCGACGCATACGCTGCCGCGGCCGACGCCGCGGGGCGCAACGGCCTTCAGGGCCTCGTCGGGGTCCCCGCCGACGTCGCCGCCGACGACGAACCTGCCCTCGGCACGCGCGTCTTCTCGACCGATCCCGCGGAGGTCGCGACCTTCGCCGAGCTGGCCGTACGTGCATGCCTGGAGCGTCGCGTGGTTTGCGCGCCGGCGAGCTTCCCAGGCATCGGCGCAGCCGACCGCCCGCCGGACAGCGGCCCCGTGACGGTGACGCGCGACCTCGACAGCCTGCGCGAACGCGATCTCGTCGCCTTCGCCGCGGCATTTCGCGCCGGCGCGCAAGCAGTCGTCGTCGCTCACGCGCTTTATCCCTTCGAGAACTTCTCGACTCCGGCCTCGATGTCGCGCCGCGCGCTCGTCGATCTCCTGCGCGGCGAGCTGCGCTTTTCCGGCGTGGCGATAACCGACGACCTCGCGTCGCCCGCGGTTCGCGACTTCGTCCGCGCCAGCGACGGCGCCGTCGCCGCTCTGCGCGCCGGCGCCGATCTAGTCTGGATCTCGGGCACACCCGGCGACCAGCTGGCTGCGTACGCCGCGATCGTCCACGCGGTGCGCACGCACCTTTTGCCGCGGGCGCGTCTCGACGAAGCGGTGCAGCGCGTGCTGCTTTTGAAGCGCAGCTACGGGCTACTCGCCGGGCCGAGCGCCGCCGGACGCTAGTCGCGATCGGAGCAGTCGCGCACCGCCGGTCGCTCGCGTACCTGTCGCCGCCAGCGCGCGCCGAGCGCCGCGGTAAGCGGGGAGCGCGACGCGCGTAGCGGCGCGCAGCGCCCACCCGCGCGTGACGAGCAGCGACCGCACGCCGCGCCGCTCCGGCCAGAGGCCAGCCATCACGTCGTCGCCCCTGCCGCAGCACGAGTCGACGAGCCGCTCAGGGCGCTCGCGCACAAAGTAGTCGGCGAAGTCGACGTCGAGCAAGCGACCGGGGGCGTAGCGGCGCAGCCCTTCGTCGTAACCGCGCTTGAACGCGAACAGCTGGCCGCCCGCCGACAAGGCCGTCACGAAGGCGGCCAAGCGATCGCCGACAAGCAAGCCATAAGCAACGAAGGCCCCGCGGGCGTCGAACGCCCGCGCTACTTGGCGGAAAAAACCGGCGTGGCGGGGGTCGCAGGCCAGCGCGGTGCCGGCCTTCCCCTTCCAGCCGCTCGCCTCGACACGCAGACACTCGTTAAGTACGGCGTCGCCGCTGTCGAGCGGCTTGCAGCGCGGCGCAGCGCCGAGATCGTCGGCAAGCCGCCGGCGACGGCGCCGCAGTTCGCTGCGGGCCTTCTTGCCGAGACGGGAGGCGAGCTCCCCGGCACCCTTCTCCGTCAGGACTGACCGCTCCCACGAGCGCTCCTCGGCGATCTCGAGGTTGCGGCTCTCGCCAAGGGCAGCGATCAGCGCGGTGGTCGCCGGACCATCGACCAACGTCGGCAGCCACAGCGCGCCGCGGACCTCGCGCTCGAGATGCGCGACGAGCGCCTCGGCGACCTGCTCCTCGCAGCCGCCCGCGATAAGAGGCGTCCCGTCGAAGCAGTAGGCGTTAGTGAAACTCGCCAGTAAATGCAGCGGCCCGCGGCTCGCGTGGCAAACCGGCAAGCAGCCGCGCCACCCGTCGCCGCTGTGCGCCACTACGAGCTCGACCGTATTGCGCGGCGCGAGAACCATCGCTGCCGGAAGGACGAAATCGGGGTGCCAGAAAGGGTTGGGCTGACTGCTCGACTCGGCCAGTTCCGCCCACTGCGCGATGTCGCTCGCGGAAAGATCGCGCAGCCGCACGCGCGTTACACGCAACCCCTGCGCGGACGCGTTTGTGCGTGCAGCGCGGGCAGGAACGACCGCTAAAGCCTGGACAAAGGCCGGCATCTCGGACGTACAGCTAGTAGCTGCGGCGCACTAGGTGGGGAAGCGCCGCTCCCGCGCCAGCTTACCCGAGACCAGGGCTCTGCGCGAGCCGCTCGCTACAGCGCGTACCGGCCACGCAGGGCGCGGCTCACGGTCAGCTCGTCGGCGTACTCGAGGTCGGCACCGGCCGGCAAGCCGCTCGCGAGCCGGGTCACGCGCAGCTCGGGGAAGCGCCGGTGCAGTTCCTCGGCAAGGTAGAGGGCGGTCGCCTCGCCGGTAGTCGTGGCGTTAGTGGCGATCACCACCTCTTGCGGTCGCTCGCGGGCGATGCGTTCGAAAAGCTGCTCGAAACGGAGATCTTCGACGTCGACACCGTCGATCGGTGACAGGGCACCGCCGAGAACGTGGTAGCGGCCGCGGAACTCGCCGCTCCGCTCGATCGTGAAGATGTCGCTGGGCTGTTCGACGACACAGATCAGGCCGCGCTCGCGGCGCTCGTCGGAGCACACGGCGCAGAGCTCGCCCTCGGCGAAGTTGAAACAGACGCGGCATTCGCCGATCCGCCGTTTGAGGTCGAGCAGCGCTTCGGCGAGCGCTGCCACCTCGGGCTCGCTGCGCCCGAGCAAGAAGAAGGCGAGCCGCTGAGCGGTGCGGCGGCCGATGCCAGGGAGACGCGAGAGCTCGGTGATCGCGCGCTCGAGCGCGTCAGCCTGGGTTCGCGTGCCCAGCGGTGCCTCGGCCATCCGCTCGCGGCGAGCTTAGAAGGGCGGCAGGCCGAGCTCGCCAGGGAGCATGCCGGCGAGACCGCCGGTCGCCGCGCCGAGTTTGCGGTTGGCGAGCTCCTGGGCGCTGCGCAGCGCCTCGTTGACCGCGGCCATGACCATCTCGGCGACGATCTCAGCATCGTCGGGATCGATCGCACGCGGGTCGATGTGCAGCTCGCGCAACTCGAGATCGCCACTCACCACCGCCCGCACCATGCCGCCTCCGGCGCTGGCCTCGACGGTCGCCGCCTTGAGCTCCTCTTGCGCCTTCGCCACCTCGGCCTGCAGACGCTGCGCCTGCTTGACGAGATCACCGAGGTTCGGCTGCTTGCCCTTCTTCACGTCCCCTCCTCTTCTTCGCTTTCGCCGAGCTCGCGCGCGTCGAGCTCGCGTTTCAACACCTCCACGACCTCGTCGTCGGTGAGTCGATCTCTGCCGGACGCGCACGATTCCGCGGCCGCCACCTCGAAACGCACGGCCACGGGCGCACCGACGAGACCGCGCAAGAGCTCGACGACGCGCTCGCGCTGCTCTTTCACCTTGCGGAACCCGAAGCTGATCGTCTCGGGGAACGTGACGGTGAGCTGGCCATCCTCCAGCAACGATGGTCGTGCTTGGGCAAGCCAGTGCGAGAGCATGTGGTTGTGCTCGCGAGCGGCCTCGCACAGCGCTGGCCAGAGCTCCACGATCGTCGCCAGGGTCACGCCGCCACTGGTCGTGGCGGCGTCGCTGCGCGGCGAGGCAGGCGCCGGCGGCGCGCTCGCGACCCGGCCTTCGCCACCGGCAGCGCTCGCCTCGGGGTGGGCGCCGCTAGCGCCCTCGCTACGGTCGTCGCCGACAGGGCTCACGCCTCCGCTCGGCTCTTCACTGGCCGCGGGGGGCTGCGCATCGTGTGCTCTGTTGGAGCGCGCTCCCGCGCCGACGGTGACTTCGATCGCCCTCGCCGCGCTCTCGCGGCTTGCGGCGCCGACCGCCGTGCCGCTCGCCGTCCCCGGGCCGCCGGCAACACGGCGCTCTAGATCCTCGATACGCCGCATCAACGCGTGGAGCGTTGGCTCGCTCGTGCGGTCGCACGCTTTGACAAGCGCCAGCTCGAGCTGCAGGCGGGGCTCGCCGCCCTCGCGCACCCGTGCGAGCGCTTCCGCGAGGAGATCGAGCATGCGCGCGCTCACCCACGTGGGGCAGCGCGCCGCCTGGTCGACGATGCGCGCGCTCTCCTCTTCGGTTAGGCCGACAGCGGCGGGCAGCTCGCCGCTCGCGCGCGCGACGAGCAGCAAGCGAAAGTGGTCGCCGAGCTCGCGCGCGAAGCGCTCGGGATCGCGCCCGCGCTCGCAAACCGCGGCTAGCGCGCGCAGCGCCCTGGCGGCATCGCCGGCGATCGCGGCCTCGGCGACCTCGGCGACCTCCTCGCTGTTCCCGAAACCCAAGAGGTCGCGTACCGCTTCCGCGTCGAGCTGATCGCCGCAGTAGGCGACGAGCTGCTCGAGCGTGCCGAGGGCGTCGCGAAAGCTGCCGTTCGCCGCCCGTGCCACCAGCGCAAGCACCGTGTCGGGAGCCAAGATCCCCTCTTTTTCGGCCACCCTGCGCAACACCGCGCGCAACTGATCGGCGCTCGGTCGCGTGAAGTCGAAGCGGTGACAGCGATCGACGATCGTCGCCGGCACCTTGTGCGCTTCGGTGGTGCAGAGCACGAAAACGATGTGCGGCGGCGGCTCTTCGAGCGTTTTGAGAAACGCGTTCCAGGCGGCCGTCGAGAGCATGTGCGCCTCGTCGAGGATGTAGACGCGGCGGCCGCCCTCCATCGGCGCCAAGTGGATGCTCTCGCGCAGCTCGCGGATGTCGTCGACCGAGTTGTGCGAGGCGGCGTCGATCTCGACGACGTCCATCGAACCGCCGGCCATGATCGCGCGACAGCGCGGATCGTCGGGATCGAAGTCGGCGCGCGGCGCCCCTTGGCAGTTGAGCGCGCAGGCGAGCAGTTTCGCCATGCTCGTTTTGCCGGTTCCGCGCGAACCGACGAACAGGTAGGCGTGGTGCACGCGGTCGCGCGCAATCGCGTTGCGCAGCGTGCGTACCACGTGCTCCTGTCCGACTACCTCGTCGAACGTGCGCGGCCGGTGGCGGCGGTAGAGGGAACGCATCCGCGTGTGCATGCTAAGGCGATGACCGAGATCCGAACCGTCGAGAGCGCGAACGCACCACGAGCGATCGGCCCCTACAGCCAAGCGATCGCCCACGGCACAGTGCTGTACTGCTCGGGACAGCTGCCGCTCGATCCGAGCACCGGCGAGCTGGTCAAGCTCGATCTGGGCGACCAGACGCGGCGCTGCCTCGAGAACCTCGAGGCGGTCTGCCAAGCCGCCGGCACCTCGCTACGCCGAGCGCTCAGACTCACCGTCTACACCACCGAGCTCGCTCGTTTCGGCGAGATCAACGAGGCGTACGAGGGCTTCTTCGCCGAGCTCGGGGGTCACGCGCCGGCACGGGCAGCGGTCGGGGTCGCAGCGCTGCCGCGTGGGGCGGCGATCGAAATCGACGCGATCGTCGCGCTCGCCTAGCCCACTCGGCGGCGGATCCCGCAGGTGGCGAGCGCGCGGCGGCGGGGAAAAGAGTGGACCGTGCACCCGCCTTCGAAGCCGCCCCCAGAGGCCGACACCGTCGTCCGACTCCGGCCAGGCTTGTCCGCGGCGCGAAGGCGCTACCGCTTAAGGCTGCTTCCTCCCGGACCTGACCTGGTTCGCGGGCGCCGACCGCGCGGGACCCGGCCATCGACGCCTTCCGGCGGCGCGACCGAACCCGGGAGCCGCACCCCTCGGACGGGAATTCGGCCCCGCTAGAGCGGATTGCGGGTGACAGGGCACCGCTACCTCCCCGCCTAGCACGGTCCACGGCGAGAATACACCGCGACCGCCGCCCGCACCGCTGACGCACGGCTGCTGCATCACCGTGACAACCACCGTGCGCAGCTAGACTGCGCTGGCGCGGGCGCGTAGCTCAGTGGGAGAGCGCTCCCCTCACACGGGAGAGGTCGCTGGTTCGAGTCCAGCCGCGCCCACTGTCGCGCAGCCTCGCGAGTGGCTGCGGTGGCTTCGTCGCCACTAGCCAGGCTTCAAGCGTCCTCACGCTCGCTCTCGGACGCTTTCTGCCCCGCCCTCTTCGCACCCTCGCTCTCCGCACCACCGCGAACGCCACGACCACCGCTGCGGTAAGCGATCACCTCCACCGGCTCGACCGTTACTAGCCCCTCCTCGACCATCTCGTCGAGCACGGGGATGATCGCGTCGATGCGCTCGGCGCTGTCGACGACCTCGATCACCACCGGCAGGTCCTCCGACAGCCGCAGCAAGCGGAAAGTGTGGATCCGGCTGTGCGCCCCGAAGCCCTCGATCCCGCGCAGCACCGTGGCACCGGCGAGGCCGCGCTCGCGGAGTGTCTCGACGATCGCCTGGTAGAGCGGCTTGCCGCCGTAGCGATCGGACTCGCCGACGAAGATCCGCAGAAGCTTGCCTGGCCCCTCGATCCGCACCGCTTTCACACCGCCCACGCCACCGCGACGCCGAACAGCGCCGCCGCCACACCGAGAACCACCGACGCCACAACGTTTAGCACCGCCTGCGCAAGGGCACCGGACTCGAGCATCCGCACGGTCTCGTAGCTGAACGTCGAGAAGGTCGTGAACGCGCCGAGAAATCCGACGCCGAGGGCTATGCGCCACTCGGCAGGGAGCACCATGCGGTTGGTCGTTAGCTCGACAAGCGCGCCGAGCGCGAACGATCCGACCACGTTGATAACGAGCGTGCCGATCGGGAACTGACCCTGCGCGGCGCGCGATATCGCGCCATCCACGGCGTAGCGGCTGAGCGCCCCGAGCGCTCCGAAAGCGGCGACGACGACAAAGCGCACGGCCTGTCGATGATCGCAGGATCGAACCGCTGTCAGTTGAGCGCGGGATCCGACGGCATCGTGGCGAGCAAGGCGTAGGGACCACCCTTGCGGCGCAAGACGAGCCGCCAGAGGTCGCCTTCGACGAACGGGTCCTCGGGGCTCGCACTGTCGACGATCCACGCTTCTTGTTCAAGCTCGCGTTCGAGCTGACCGGGAGCCCACCCTGCGTACCCGGCGTAGACGCGGATGCGCGATACGGTCTCCGGTGGACGCTCGGGGTCGAGCACGCCCAGGGTCCCCACCACGATCGAGCTCGCCTCCTCGGGGTCGCCGAACTCCCCGAGGGCGATAACCGCTGTGGGCTGCACCGGCCCGCCGATCAGCACCGGCTCCTCGCCAAAACCGAGCTCCGCCAGGGCGGGAACGGAATCGGCCACGCGCACGTCGGCGCGCCGGTTGAGGACGACCCCGAGCGCGCCTTCG
>BEIR01000023.1 GCA_002898855.1 bacterium HR41 | reverse complement strand
GCGCAGGCGTCGTCGGTGTCGCCGACCGGGCGCGCGTGCGCGACGCGCTCGCCGCACTCGGCTACCCGCCCGACGCTCGCGCCGAGGCGCTCGCCGCCGATGCGTGGCGACGCCTCGCCGACGAGCTCGCTGGCGCCGGCCCAGAGCGCCAGCGCGCCGGCCCACGAGCCGCGAGCTCTGGCGCAGCGTCCGCGACCGGCGAGGGCGCTGGGTGGGGTGGGACCCGACGGGGGCTCGACGGGCGCGACCACCTGGGTGCGTGAGGGAAAACGGGTAGATGTCGTGAGTGCGGATGGCCGGGGCGTGCAAGTGACAGGGGCGGCGCGGCGCGCGGGGCTCGGTGGTCGCTACACGGGGTTTGCCGCACCCCGCAGGGTGCGCGAACAAGCGCCGGCGAAACTGAACTTGCTGTTGCGGGTCGGTCGTGCGCGCGCCGACGGGATGCACCCGCTCGTCTCGGTGTTCGCCCGGCTCGAGCTCGCCGACACCGTCGAGATCGAGCTCGACCCCGCGCTAGCCGACGACGTCGTCGTCTGTCCGGGGGTGGCAGGCGAGAACCTCGTCGCGCGCGCACTGCAAGCACTGCGCGACCTGCTGCCTACGCTGCCGCCGCTGCGTGCCACGATCGACAAGCGCATACCCGTGGCAGCCGGGCTCGGCGGTGGTTCGGCCGACGCAGCGGCCGCTCTGCGCGCCGCGCTGGCGTTAGCGGGCGACGCGCCTGGGCGCAGCGCGGCGGGGGCAAGCGCCGAAACGCCCAGCCCCCTAGCCAGCAGCGGGCAGCGCGCGGCCTTGGTGGAGAGCGAGGAACTCGCGAGGCTCGCGCTCGCGCTCGGTGCGGACGTGCCCTCCCAGCTCGAACCACGACACTTGTTGGTGTGGGGGGTGGGCGAGCGTTTCGAGCCGCTCACGCTGCCGCCGCTCGCGGTCGTGCTCGTGCCGCACACGCACGGTCTCGCCACCGCGCGCGTCTATCGCGAGTTCGACCGTCGCTACCCGCAACCGCCGCCGCTGCCCGAGCTGGACACGGTGCGGGCGCTCTTCGCCACGGCTAGCCCCGACCGGATCGCCGCCGCCGTCGCCAACGATCTGGCGCCCATCGCTGCCGCCCTGGTGCCCGAGATCGCGGTGGCCCTCGATGCCGTGCGCAGAAGCGGTGCGCTCGCTGCCTCTGTGTCAGGATCGGGACCGACCGTCTTCGGTCTCTACCGTTCCCGTGCCGAGGCCCGCGCGGCAGCAGGTGAGCTGCGGGCCGAGTTGCCGAGCGGTTTCGAGGAGCCGATAGTGACCGCCATCGCCGATCGATCGACGCCGGCGCCCGCCCTGTCGGTGCAGGGAGGGACAGCGGGGTGCGCGTAGCTGGCTACGCGCTCGCCGCGCTGCTCGTAGCAGCTGTGGTGCCGCTCCGGCGGCGCCTCGGCTGGCCCGCTGCGCTCGCCGCGCTCATTGCGGCAGCAGCAGTGGCTGTCGTGGCGAGCGGTGTGCTTCCGCACCCGCCAGATCCCAAAAAGCTGATCCGCGACACCGCGCAGGCGCTCGGGCCCTGGTCGTACCTGCTCGTCGGAACGCTCGCCTTCCTCGAGACGGGAGCTTTCGTCGGCCTCGTCGTTCCTGGCGAAACAGTGGTGATCGTCGGCGGTGTCATCGCCGGCCAGGGTGAGATCGACCTGCTGCTGCTGATCGGGGTGACGTGGTTCGCAGCGATCGCCGGCGACAGCGTTTCATTCCTGCTCGGCCGCAAGCTGGGACGGCCGTTCGCGCTCAAGCACGGGGCACGCTTCCGGATCACCGAGGAGCGCCTAGAGCAGGTCGAGCGCTACTTCGATCGCCACGGCGGCAAGACGATCCTGATCGGGCGCTGGATCGGCGTGGTGCGCGCACTCGCCCCGTTCATCGCCGGGTCTTCACAGCTTCCCTACAGCCGTTTCATCCCCTACAGCGTGATCGGCACCGGCGTCTGGTCGACGACGTTCTGCGTGCTCGGTTTCGTTTTCTGGCACTCCTTCGACACCATCGCGAGCCTGGCGAGCCGCGCGACCGCCGCCTTTGGGATGCTGGTGGCGCTCGTCGTCGCGACGATCGTCGCTTACCGCCTATTGCGCCAAGAAGAGCGGCGGCAGCGGCTGCTGTTGGCGCTGGCGCGAGCGAGCGCGCGGCCGTACGCCGGCGCGCCGCTGCGCGTCGCGGCACGCCTGTGGGTGAGGGTGTTGCTGCCCAGCGGCCGCGTGCTCGCGCCGCGCGTGCGTTTCCTGGTCGACCGCCTCACGCCGGGCGATCTCGGTCTCGAGTTCACGACGCCGGTCGCGATCGCCGGAGCTGGCGCCTACGTGCTAACCCTGGAAGCGACGCGCGTCGCTGCCGCACCCGGCGCGAGCAGGCTCGACGAACTCGCCGCCGAGGCTGCCGCCGACCTGCATTCGGCCGTGCTCGTCGACGTCGCCAAGGTCGTCACCGACCTTGGCGGCCCCACGATTGTGCTCGGGGTATTGGCGTTCGCCGTCGTGCTGCTTGTCGCTCGTCGCCGCTGGGCTGACGCGGCGGCGCTGGCGCTCGGGGCGGTGGTGCTGGTCGTCGCGGTGGATCTCCTCAAGGACGCGATCGACCGGCCGCGGCCGCTCGGCGGCCACGACACCGTCGAAGGTTCGGCGTTCCCGAGCGGCCACGCCGCTTACGCAACGGCGTGGGTGGCCGTCGCCGTGGTGGCGGCACGGGTCGTGCCCGGGCTCGCGCACGGAGCGGCGCTCGTCGCTAGCGGTGTCGCGATCTGCGTGGTCGTCGGTCTGACACGCATCTATCTCGGCGTTCACTATCTCTCCGACGTGGTAGCTGGCTGGGCGCTCGGCGCGACCGCATTCGGCAGTGTGGCCGCCGTCTTCGTGCTCGCGTCGCATCTGCGCACGCGGCGCAGCGCGTTGGGCGCGGCTGGCGGCGTGCGCGCGTCGGAGACCACGTCCAGCACAGGAAAGCAACCGGTCGTCGACAGCGGCCCGCCGCCGACACCGGTCGCCGAGAGTTCGCCCCCCGCGAGCGCGCGGGCGCCGCGGTGAGGTGGTACCGGTGGGGCTCGGGCGGATCGAGATGGCGTTGCTGCTGGCGGCCGCCGTCGTCGTAGTGGCCTACGTGATCTACGTCCTCCAACCGGCAGTCACCAGCTACGAACGAACGTGGCAGCGGGCCGCGGCAGCCTTCCTCACCCTCTACATCCTCGTGACCTTGCTCGCGATCGGGGCCCTCGCGGGGTTGCTCGTCGTCTGGTTCTACGACCGCTGGGCGTGAGATGGAGATGAGTGGGCCGGCCGCCCGCGACGGTCTGGCGGGCCTCGCGGCGGTATCAGAGATGATCGAGGCGGGAGCCGGGTTGTCGGCGGTCGCCCGCGCTGCCTCCCGCGCCCTGGGCGCGAGCCTCCTGGTCGCTGACGAGCGTGGCGCACCGCTCGTCGTCGCATCGGCATCGAGCGCGGAAGAGCGCGCGCTGCGCGCGGCGAGGGAGGAGGTGGAGCGCGTCGTGCTGCGAGTCGCCGACCGCGCGGTGGGCGAGCTGCGGCTGCGCTACCGCCGCCAACCGGCGGCCCCCGAGATCGTGCGCGCGATCGCGGCACTGATCGCGCTCGAGGTCGAGCGTGGCGCGGCGCCCGACGCCGCCAGCGAGCGATCGGCGCGCCAGCTCGTCGCGGCGCTCGCCTCCGGTGACGAGCACGGCGTCGAGCGCGCGCTGGGGGCGCTCGAAGTCGACCTCGCTGGCGGGGCAACAGTCCTGCTGTTGCGCGCCCGTCCCCCGTCGGCCGAGACCGGCGACTGGCGCGAGCGTTTGCGGAGAGCCGTCGCGCGCACCGTGCGGGCCACGGTCCGCGGCAGCGTGGCGGCGCCGCTGCCGGCCGAGCGCGGGCGCGAGCGCAGCAGCGAGCAGATCGTGCTGTTGGTTCCGGGCGCACCCCCTCGCGACAACGGCGAGCGGGTGCGGCGAGCGCTCTTCGCCGAGCTCGAAGCTTCGTTCCCCGGCTACAGCCACGCGCTCGGAGTAAGTCGGCCGGCAGACAGCCCCGGCGGGCTTGCGCGTGCGCTGCGCGAAGCGGAGCTTGCCGCCAACGTCGCCGAGGCGCACGGCGAGCGCGAGCTCGCCTTCGACGACACCGGTTCCTACCGACTGCTGTTGCCGGCGCTCGCCAACGACGCCGGCGAGCTCGAGCGTTTCTACCAGGAAACGATCGCCCCGATCGCCGCCTACGACGAGCAGTACGAAACCGAACTCGTGCGCACGCTCGAGACCTTTCTCGAGCTCGACGGCAGCTTCGCGCGCACCGCCGAGCGCCTCTACACCCACCGCCACACGATCCGCTACAGGCTCGAGCGGGTGCGCGAACTGACCGGGCTCGATGTGGCATCGAGCGAAGGACGCGAGCGGCTGTCGCTAGGTCTGAAAGCGATGCGCGTGCTGGGCATCGTTCCGCCTGGCGGACCTGCCCATGAGCCGGGCGCGGCCGCCGGCCGCGTGCCACGCGGCGGCGACGGACGCGACTGAGCGCTGGCGCGCCGGGCCGCGGCCGAGGCGTACACGGCGTCGGAGGCAGCTTCTACCGAACGTCGGACGGCGAGCGCGCGCGCTGCTCGTACGGTCGGTCCGGTGGCGGCTGCAACCTCCGCGCCTGAGACCAGAACCACTTGCCCGTACTGCGGGACGGGCTGCGGTTTGCTTGTGCGGAGCGAGGGCGGCCGCCTGCGCGCAGTGCGGGGCGACCCGCTTCACCCCGTCAACCGTGGCCGCACCTGCCGCAAACCGCTCGAGCTGCCGGCCGCTGTCCACGCCCGCGATCGTGCGACCGTGCCGCTGTGGCGCGACGATCGCCAACGCCGGTTCGAGAAGGTCGACTGGGAGCAGGCGATCGCGCGCCTCGCCGAGCAGATCGCGACGACGATCGATCGCCACGGCCCCGACTCCGTCGCCTTCTACATCTCGGGTCAGCTCACGACCGAGGACTACTACGTCGTCAACAAGCTCGCCAAAGGCTTCCTCGGCACCAACAACGTTGACTCGAACTCGCGCCTGTGCATGTCCTCCGCCGTCGCGGGGTACGCCGGCGCGTTCGGCAGCGACGGCCCGCCCGCCAGCTACAGCGACATCGCGCTCGCCGACTGCTTCCTCCTCGTCGGCACGAACACCGCCGCCTGTCACCCGATCGTCTGGTCACGCATCCGTGACCGCCAAGCCGAGGGCGCGACCGTTATCTGTGTCGATCCGCGCCCGACCGAGACCGCCGTCGCCAGCGACATCCATCTCGCGCTCCGCCCCGGGACCGACATCGAGCTGCTGCTCGCGATGTTCCACGTCGTCGTCCGCGAGCAGCTCGTCGACCGCCACTTCGTCGGCCGTTGCACGCATGGGTTCGAGGAGGCGGCCGCGCTGGCTGCTGCCTGGCCGCCCGAGCTTGCCGCTGCAGCGTGCGGTGTCGCGGCCGCCGACATCGAGCGCGCCGCGCGCCTGTTCGCACGCCGGCGGAGTCTCGCCCTCTGGTCGATGGGCGCCAACCAGTCGCGCGTCGGCACGCTCAAGAACCGCGCGATCATCAACCTCTGTCTGGCGACCGGCAACGTCGGTCGGCCAGGGCGCGGTCCCCTCTCGCTGACCGGCCAGCCGAACGCGATGGGCGGTCGCGAGGTCGGAGGTCTCGCCCACTTGCTGCCCGGTTACCGGCGAGTGGACCGCGCCGAGGACCGCGCCGCGATCGAGCGCTCGTGGGGGTTGCGTCCCGGGTCGATCTCTCCGCGCCAGGGCCTCGCGGCCGTCGAATTGTTCGACGCGGTGCGGGCCGGGCGCGTGCGGGCGATCTGGATCGCCGCAACCAACCCGGTCGTTTCGCTGCCGCGCTCCTACCGCGCGCGCGAAGCGTTGGCGCGGGCCGAGCTTGTGGTCGTGCAGGACGCCCACCACCCGACCGAGACGTCGGCGCTCGCACACGCTGTCCTACCGGCTGCAGCCTGGCCGGAAAAGGACGGGACGATGACCTGCTCGGAGCGGCGACTCTCGCCGCTGCGGCGGGCGCTCGACCCGCCAGGCGAGGCACTACCCGACTGGCGCATCTGGCAGAAACTCGCGCACGCGCTCGGGTTCGGCGCCGCCTTCGCCTGGGAGAGCGCCGACGAGGTGTTCGCCGAGTTCGCCGCCCTGACCGCGGGGCGCCCGTGCGACATCAGCGGCATCGACCGCGAGCTGCTCGTGCGGCGCGGCAGCGTGCAGTGGCCACTCTCGCGCAGCGCCCGCGCACAGGGGGACGAGGACGGCGCGCCCCGCCTCTACGAGGACGGCCGTTTCAACACCCCCGACGGCCGCGCCCGCTTTTGTGCGACACCGCCGGTGCCGCCCGACGATCCGCTCGACGAGTCGTTCCCGCTGGTGCTCGTGACCGGCCGTGTCGCCGAGCACTGGCACACGCTGTCGCGCACCGGCAAGTCGCCGAAGCTGCGCGCGTTGAGCCCCGCGCCGGTGCTCGAGCTCGCTCCCGGCGACGCGCGCCGCGCCGGGGTGCGTGACGGCGACGAGGTACGGGTCGTTTCGCGACGGGGCAGCGTCCGTCTACCCGTGCGGATATCGCCCGCGCTAGCCGAAGGCGTCGCGTTCGCGCCCTTCCACTGGGGCGCGCTGCACGCGCCGCCGGGCGCGGGAACGGTGAACGACCTTACGAACCCGGCGGTCGACCCCGAGTCGAAACAACCCGAGCTCAAGTTCGCCGCTGTCCGCCTCGAGCCCGTGCGTGTTCACGGCGCCGCGAAAAGCGGCGCGGGAAGCGCGCGGCAAGCAGCGGGTTCGCACCGCCGTGCGCGCCGTCGTCGGCGCCGGATCGTCGTCGTCGGTGGCGGACCGGCGGCGGTCGCCTGCTGCGAGGAGGTGCGTCGGCGCAAAGGCCCGGAGAGTGTCGATCTCACCGTGCTCGCAGCCGAGCCGCACCTGCCCTACGACCGCGTGCGGCTGTCGACGGTGCTTGCCGGCGGACAGAGCGCGAGCGCGCTGGCGCTGCGCCCCCGGGAGTGGTGGCGCGCGCAAGCGATCGATCTTCGGCTGGCGACGCCGTGCACGGCGATCGACGTCGACCGCGGCGAGGCGGTGGCCGCCGACGGCTCGCGCTACCGCTACGACACTCTCGTCCTCGCCACCGGGTCGCATCCTGTCCTGCCGCCGATCGCGGGCATCGACGGCGAGCACGTAATCGCCTTCCGCACTATCCAGGACTGCGAGCGGATCCTTGCTGCCGCCCGCTCGGCCCAGCGGGCGGTGGTCGTGGGTGGCGGCTTGCTCGGCATCGAGGCCGCCGCCGGACTGGCAGCGCACGGCGTGGCGGTCACGGTCGTAGAGGGCGCTTCCCACATCCTCCCGCAGCAGCTCGACGCTGCCGCTGCGGCGATTGTCGCTGGCGAGCTCGCGGCGCGCGGTATCGCCAGCGAGTGCGGCACCACGGTCGAACGCATCGACCGCCGCACGGTCACGCTCGGCGACGGACGCGAGCTCGCCGCCGATCTCGTCGTCGTCGCTTGCGGCGTGCGGCCCGCCAGCGAGCTTGCGCGCGCTACCGGGATCGGCTGCCGGCGCGGCATCGTCGTCGACGAACAGATGCGCACCGACGCGCCGCGCGTTCTTGCCTGTGGCGAGTGCGCGGAGCACGAGGGTGTAGTCGCCGGGCTCGTGGCGCCGGCGACGAGCCAGGCGCGTGTAGCGGCGGCGGTCGCTTGCGGCGACCCTTGCGGCTATCACGGCACGGTCCCGGCGGCGCGGCTGAAAGTCGCTGGGCTCGACGTCTTCGCGGTCGGTGTTTCCCGCGGTGACCCCGAGCTCGAGGTGGCGTGGCGCGACGGTCGCGGTCGCGTGTACCGCAAGCTCGTCTTCGCTCGTGACGGCGCGCTCGCGGGCGCGGTGTTCGTCGGCGACCTCGCCGGCGCTCCCACGGTGGCGGAAGCTGTGCGCCAAGGCGAGGCGGTCGATCCCGGTGTCTGCCTGCCCGAGGCGCTGCGCGGTTCCGCCACGGGCGTCGAGCTCGATCCCGAAACAACGGTCTGTTCGTGCAACCACGTGAACGCCGGCACGATCCGCGAAGCGGTGCGCAAGGGGGCGCGGACGTTGGCCGAGATTCAGCGTGCGACACGCGCGTCGACCGGCTGCGGATCGTGTGCCGCGGACGTCGAGCGCATCCTCCGCGAGGTGGCGGCGTGAGCACGGGCGACGCGAGCGCTCGCGAACCCCGGACGGCGGCAGGCGCCGCACGTCCAACTGCGCGCGAGTGGCTTGCACGTTTCGCCGCCGCGCTCGGGCTCGAACCGCCCGACGACGCGCAGTTCACGGCACTCCTCGAGCTCGCCGCGGAGGCGGCGCACGCATCCGAGCGCGCAGCGGCCCCGGTCGCCTGTTGGCTGTGCGGCCGCGCCGGCACCGACCCGCTAGCGGCCGCTCGCGTCGCCCGGCAGGTGGCGGACCGATAAGCAGTCTCCGCATCGGCGTCGGACGGCTGCTGCCGTTCCCGCTGCTCAGCACCCGTCACACTGTCGGGCGATGCCAGACCCGTCCCGCGAGACCGGACCGAGCGAGGCGACTGCGGTGGTCGCTGCGCGGGCGGAGCCTCACGCCGAGCCGGCTTCGCCTTCGCCGCGGCTGGGAGTGCGCGTCGCCGCAGCGCTCGTAGCGGGTGCCTTCATCGCCTTGCTCGTCTACGGGCTCCTGTCGCGCCCGGGCGGCGGCAGTATCGACAGCCGGCTGGCGCGCGGCGAGACACCGACCGCGCCGCGTTTCGCGCTGCCGCTGCTCGTCACCGGCGACCGCCAAGCCCTGGCGCCGCGGCTGCAGCGTGCGCTCGCCGACGGGCGGCTCGGCCTCGGCGAGCTGCGCGGAACGCCGGTAGTCCTCAACTTCTGGGCGTCGTGGTGCCCGCCGTGTCGCAGCGAAGCGCCGACCCTCGAGCGCGTGTGGCGGAGGGAGCGGCGCAGCGGCGTGCTCTTCCTGGGCCTGAACATGCAGGACGTGCGCGACGACGCGCGCGTTTTCGTGCGCGACTTTGGCCTCACCTACCCCAGCGTGCGCGAGCCCGACAACGAAACCGCTCGCCGCTACGGCGTCACCGGCCTGCCCGAGACGTTCTTCATCGACGCGCGCGGCCGCGTGGTCGGGCACGTGATCGGCGAGGTGACGGGCGAGCAACTGGAGAGCGGTGTTGCGGCGGCGAGACGCGGCATCCCTCTCGGCAGGCGCAGCGGCGGCGATCGCCGCACGACGCGCTAGCGCCGTGGGGAGCGCGATCGCCACGCACAAGCGTGCTTGCCTGGCGCGCCGCGCGCTGGCGCTCGCCGTGCTCGCGCTGCTCGGAGCGTTCGCGCTGCCCGCGAGCGCGCTCGCCCACGCGTCGCTCGTGGCGAGCGATCCGGCGCCCGGCTCGCGCCTCGAGCGGGCGCCCGATCGGATCGAGCTGAGCTTCGCCGAGCCGCTCGCGCCACGGCTGTCGCGCGCCGTGCTTGTCGACGAGCGCGGTCGCGCGCTCGCGGCACGTACCGTCGTCGCCGGCAAGCGCATCGTGGTCTTCCCGGCGCGGCCGCTAGCGCGCGGCGGCTATCGCCTCGAATGGAGCACCGTATCGACGGTCGACGGCCACACCCTCGCCGGCAGCGTCGGTTTCGGCGTGCGCGCCCCCGCGCCCGGCTCGACCGGGGCGGCGGCCGCCACCGGACCGTTCGACGTCGGCGGTGTGCTCGGTTTTCTCGGTCGCGCGCTGCTCTATGTCGGCCTCGTCGCGTACGCCGGCCCGCTGTTCGCCGCTGCTGCGCTCGGCACGGGCACGCCCGGCCGTTGGCTGGTTCCCGACACGCTCGCCCCACGCGCCGGTTGCGACGCGAGCGCTCTCGCCCGCCGACGGCGGGCGGTCGAGCGCCTGCACGCTCGCGCCGGGCTGGCCGCGCTCGTCGGCGCGGTCTGCGTGGCACTCGCCGACGCAACTCGCGCCGCCGGAGCGTTCGATCCCGCCGCTCTCAGTGACTTCCTGTTGCAGAGCAGGGCGGGCGTGGGGCGCACGGCGGTGATAGCGGCGCTGGCGCTAGCGCTGTTCGCGCCCCGCCGCGGCCCCGCGCGCCAGCTCTTTTGCCTCGTCGCGATCGCTGCGCTCGCGCTGTCCGGTCACGCTGCATCGGCCGATCCGCAGGCGATAGCGGTAGCTGCCGTTTTCGTGCACGTCGTCGCGGGATCGGCGTGGCTCGGCGGCATCCTTGCGCTCGCCGCCGCCTGGTGGCGCGAGCTCGGGAGCGAAGGCCCACTCCGTCGTGCTCTCGTGCCGGCAGTGCTCGAACCGTTCGGGCTCGTGGCGCTACCGGCGTTTCAG
>BEIR01000022.1 GCA_002898855.1 bacterium HR41 | reverse complement strand
GCTCGCGAACGGCGAGACGGTCGACGCCGTGTGGGTGCGTCCCACGGAACGGCGCTTCGACTTCGCCGCGCTGTGGTTTTCGTTCATCGCCGTCGAGGTGCGCGCCAGCGCCGGCGACCCACCGCAGGGGCGGTGGTGGTTGCGACTCGGGGCGCCCGACGGTTGCGGCGGTGCGCCCGGCGGTTGCGGCGGCGACTTCCCGCCCACGCCCGCGGCTGGCTCGGCCGCACCGGCCGGCTCGGCGCCACCGGCCGGCTCGGCGGCACCGGGCGACGGTTAGGATCGGCCCGTGCGCAAACTCGCCGACGGCGTCTGGCAGCTCGGCGGCTTTCCGCCGAACGCGATCAACATCTACCTAGTCGAGGACGTTCTCGTCGACGCCGGCAGCCGTCACGCGCGGCGCCGGATCCTGCGCGAGCTCGGGACGACCTCGCTGCGCGCGCACGTCTTGACGCACGCCCACCCCGACCACCAGGGCTCGAGCCACTTCGTCTGCGACCACTACGGCGTGCCGTTCTGGGTCGGCGAGGGCGACCACGACGCCGCCGAACGGCCGGAGCTGATCGTCGAGCGCCAGCCGGACCACCCGCTCAACCGCATGAGCTACCGGCACTGGGCGGGTCCAGGCCACAAGGTCGACCGGGTGCTCCGCGAGGGGGACGAGGTAGCGGGCTTCCGCGTGCTGCACGTGCCGGGCCACTCGGCCGGACACATCGCGCTTTGGCGCGAAGACGACCGCGTGCTGATCTTGGGCGACGTCGTCAACAACATCGACACGCTCACAGGCATCCCGGGCTTGTACGAGCCGAAGGCGTTCTTCACTCCCGATCCCGCCGCCAACCGCCGTTCGGCGCGGCGCCTCGGCGAGCTCGAGCCGCGACTCGTGCTGTTCGGCCACGGCGCGCCGCTGCGCGACACGGCCAAGTTCGTCGCCTTCTGTAGCTCGCTCGCCTAGCGGGCGGTGCAAGACTTTCGCGCCGTGAGCGAGCAGCGACAGGGAAGCTCGGTCGATCGCCTCGAGCTTTTGCGCGAGCGGACGCGCTGGCAGCCGGAGGTGGGCGAGCCGCGCGCCTTCGAGCGTTGGGAGCGGGCCGGCGTCTTTCACCCGCCCGCCGACGGAACCCCGGACGAGAACTTCTCGATCGCCGTGCCTCCACCCAACGTGACCGGCAGCCTGCACATGGGGCACGCCCTCAACGCTTCGATCCAGGACGTGCTCGTCCGCCGCGCGCGGATGCGCGGGCTACGGACCAAGTGGGTGTTCGGGACCGATCACGCCGGCATCGCGACGCAAGTGAAGGTCGAGGAGGCGCTGCGCGCGGAAGGTCTCACCCGCCACGACCTCGGGCGCGAGCGTTTCCTCGAGCGCGTCTGGGAGTGGCGCGAGCGCTACGGCGGGATGATCACCCGCCAGTTCAAGCGCCTCGGCGCCTCGCTCGACTACAGCGACGAGCGCTTCACGATGGATCCCGCCTACGCCCGCGCGGTGCTCGAGGTTTTCGTGCGCTTGTACGAGAAGGGGCTGATCTATCGCGACCGTTACATCGTCAACTGGGATCCAGGAACGCGGTCGGCGATCTCCGACCTCGAGGTGGTGCAGAAGCGCGTCCAGGACGTCCTCTACCTGATCGACTATCCGCTCGCCTCGGGGTCGGGTGCGATCACGGTGGCGACCGTGCGTCCCGAGACGATGCTTGCCGACGTCGCCGTGGCCGTGAACCCGAACGACGAGCGCTATCAGCGGCTGATCGGCGAGACCGCGGTGCTGCCGCTGGTGGGGCGGCGGTTGCCGATCATCGGCGACGAGCGCGTCGATCCCGAGTTCGGCACCGGAGCACTCAAGATCACGCCCGGTCACGACCCGCTCGACTTCGAGATCGGGCGCGACCATGGTCTCGAGCCGATCGTGGTGATCGACGAGGAGGGTCGACTGACCGCCGAGGCCGGCGAACGCTTCGCGGGGCTGTCGGTGGACGAGGCGCGCGAAGCGGTCGTTCAGGCGCTGCGCGCGGAGGGGCGCATCGTGGGTGCCCAGCCGTACGAGCACGACGTGCCGCACTCCCACCGCTCGGGACGGCGGATCGAGCCGCGCGTGTCGCTGCAGTGGTTCTGCAACGTCGAGCCCCTCGCGCAGCGCGCAATCGCGGTGGTACGCGACGGCACCGTGCGCTTCCACCCCGAAAAGTGGGCGCGCGTCTATCTCGACTGGCTCGAGAACATCCGTCCCTGGTGCATTTCGCGGCAGCTGTGGTGGGGTCACCGCATCCCCGCTTGGTATTGCGACGCCTGCGACGAGACGTGGGTGGCGCTCGAGCCCCCTACCCGGTGCGGGGCTTGCGACGGAGAGCTGCGGCAGGACCCGGACGTTCTCGACACCTGGTTCAGCTCAGCGCTGTGGCCGTTCGCGGCACTCGGCTGGCCCGAGAAAACCCCGCAACTCCAGGCGTTCTACCCGACCGATGTGCTCTCGACGGCGCGCGACATCATCTTCCTGTGGGTCGCGCGGATGGTGATGTTCGGCCTCGAGTTCACCGGCACCGTCCCCTTCACCGACGTCGTCATCCACTCGGTCATCCAGTCGCCCGAGGGCAAGCGGATGTCGAAGTCGCTCGGCACCGGCATCGATCCGCTCGACGAGATCGAGCGGCACGGGGCCGATGCGCTGCGCTTCGGTCTGCTCGCGATGTCGTCGCAGCAAGACGTCCGCTACTCGCCGCAGCGTGTCAGGCAGGGCGCGGAGCTTGCCAACAAGCTGTGGAACGCCGCGCGGCTCGTGCTGCTCGGCATCGATCCCGCGGCGCTGCCCGACCCGAGCCTTGCGACGACGCTCGAGGATCGCTGGATCCTGTCGCGGCTCGAGCGCACCGTCGGCGAGGTCGACGCGCTCATCGACTCCTACCAGCTCTCGCGTGCCGCGCTGACCCTCTACGACTTCTTCTGGGCCGAGCTGTGCGACTGGTACCTGGAGCTCGCAAAGCCGCGCCTCTACGGCGAGGGTGAGGAGAAGCGCGCGGTTTCGGGCGTGTTGCTGTACGCGCTCGAGCGTGTGCTGCGCCTGCTCCATCCGCTGATGCCGCACGTCACCGAGGAGCTTTGGGCGCTTATGCCCGACGCTCTCCGCGAACGCGAGCCGCTGCTCGCCAGCGCGCGCTGGCCGGTCCAGGCCAGCAAGCTGATCGACGAGCACGCCGAGCGCGAGATGGCGCGCGTCATCGATACCGTCGTCGAGCTCCGCCGCTTCCGCGAGGAGGTCGGCGCGCAACCCGGCACACCGGTGCGCGCCGAGCTCGCTGTCGCCGGCGTCGAGGAGTTGCGCGAACGGATGGCGCGCCTTGCGCGCTTCGAGTTCGTCGACTCCGCCGACGGCGAAGAGGTGGTCTTCGAGTTGCCGGTCGCGGGCGGCGCGGTGCGCGTGTTGCGCAGCGAAGCGTTCGATCCCGACCAGGCGCGCGCACGCGTGCGCAGCCGTCTCGAGCGTCTCGACAGCGAGATCGAGCGGCTGCGCAACAAGCTCGCCAACGAGCAGTTCGTCGCGCGGGCACCGCGCGAAGTGGTCGAGGGCGAGCGGCGCAAGCTCAGCGACGTCGAGGCGCAGCGCGAACGTATCGGCGCCTGGGTCGCGGCCTGAGCGCGGGACGGAGCGAGCGTGCCGCTCCCTTCGCCCGACTACCGCGAAGCCGAGCGCTGGCTGCTTTCGCGCGAGCTCTTCGGCATGCGCTTCGGGCTCGATCGCATGCGGCGCCTGCTGACCGTGCTCGGGAGTCCGCAACGCGCCTTCCGCACGATCCACATCGTCGGTACCAACGGCAAGTCCTCGGTCACGCGCTTCGCTTCTGCCCTGCTCGCAGCGGAGGGGCTGCGCGCCGGCGCCTACACCTCGCCGCACCTCGTGCGCTTCGGCGAGCGCATCCAGATCGAGGGTCGCGAGATCGACGACGCGACGTTCGCCGACGCCGTCGCCCGCGTGCGACGCGCGACAGCGCTCGTCGAGCGCAGCCTCACCGAGGGCGATCGCGTGACGCAGTTCGAGGCCCTGACCGCTGTGGCGTTCCTGGTTCTCGCCGAGGCGCGGGTCGAGGTGGCGGCGATCGAGGCAGGCCTCGGAGGGCGGTTCGACGCCACGAACGTGATCGACTCCGAGGTGCAAGTGCTGACGAGCGTGGGGCTCGAACACACCCGCTGGCTCGGTCCGACAGTCGCGGATATCGCGCGCGAGAAGCTCGACGTCGTGCGTCCCGGCGCGACGCTCGTCTGCGGGCCGGTACCGCCCGAAGCAGAGGCTGTCGCCGAGCGCGTCTGCCGCGAGCGGCGTGCGCGGCTAGTGCCTGTCGGCGAAGGCGAGGGGGACGTTGACGGCGGCGAGCTGGCGGCGCGCGGTCGCTTCCAGCGCCTCAATTTCGCGCTCGCGCGCCGCGCCGTGGCGTGTTTCCTCGGGCGGCCGCTGTCGGCACTGGCGGTGCGCCGCGCAGCGCGCACGACCGTGCCGGGCAGGCTTGAACAGATCGGCGAGCGGCCGCTCACGATCGTCGACGTAGCGCACAATCCCGACGCCGTGCGCGCGCTCTGCGCGTCGCTCGACGAGGTTCTCGCCGACAGGCGTCCGCGCGTCGCCATCGTCGCGATCCTCGACGACAAGGACGCCGCGGCGATGCTGCGCGAGCTCGGCGCGGCGTTCGACGTCCTCGTACTGACCCGCGCCACCAACCTGCGCTCGCTGCCGGCAGCGACGCTCGACACCCTTGCCGCCAAAGTCGCGCCCGCTGCGCGGCGCGAGACCGCAGTCGACGCGCACAGTGCGCTGGCGCGCGCACGCGAGCTTGCCGGTGCCGACGGCTGCGTGGTGGTGACCGGCTCGATCTACCTGGTCGGCGACCTGTTGCGCCCCCCGGGCGCACCGCCGTCGATGCTGTAGCCGCATCGTCCCGCCGCCCGCGTTACTGTGCGAGCGATGAACCGCGAGGGGCCATCCGTTGTGCAGATGGTCGGCTTGGTCGCCTTGGTGGTGGCCGCGGTCATCCTCGTTTTTTTCGCGATCGGCTACGCGCTCGGACGGTTGCTCCTGTGATGCGCGCCGCCAGGCGAAGGTCGCTTGCACCGTCACCGGCGGCGAGTGTCGTACGGGCGGTCGCTCCTTTGCCAGGGAACAGCGCGGGCGCGAAGCGGTGGTACGCTCGCCTTAGCCGATGTCGGTACCGGCTGTCCTCGGCGTTCAGAACGACCCATTGAACATGGTCCTGTGGCTATTGCTGATAGCGCTCGTGGCGATCTGGCTGTCGCTCGTGTGGTGGACGTACGCCGACGCCCGTCGCCGCATCGACGACCCGGTGCTCGTCGCCTGTGCGGTCGGCGCGTCGCTGTTTCCGTTCATCGGCACCGTCGTCTACGCGATCGTGCGGCCGCCGGAAACGCTCCTCGACCGCCACGAGCGCGAAGTCGAAGTGGCGGCCGCCGAAGCTCGCTTGCGGGCGCTCGCGCAGCTGCGCTGCAGCAACTGTGGCGCCGACATCGAGCGTGCTTTCCTGCGCTGTCCGCACTGCCTTGCCAAGCTTCGCGACCCCTGTCCGTCTTGCCGGCGGCCGCTCGACCCGCGCTGGCAGATCTGTCCCTACTGCGAGGCCGATCTCGGCGTCGGCGGGACGGTCGCCGCGCCGTCCCGGCGACGTGGTCAGCGCACCGCGGCCGCGCGTCTGCAGCGGGGAGGCGACGCGCGCGCCGTCGAGGGCGGTAGCGAGCGCTCGAGCGCGGCTACTCTCGGCCCGCCGGGCGGCACGGCGGGCCTCTAGGTCACTCCTGCATCCGGCCAGCGGCCGGGGCTGGTCGCCTACCCGGCGACCGGCGAGACGCTAGAACTACGCGACGGTCAACCGTTCGAAAGGAGAGGAGAAGAGAGCTTTGGAACGCACGCTGATCCTCGTCAAGCCCGACGCGTTCGCGCGCGGTCTCACCGGCGAGATCATCGCCCGCTTCGAGCGCAAAGGACTGCGGATCGTCGCGCTGAAGTCGATGCAGCTCGACCGCGAGACCGCCGAGCGCCACTACGCCGAGCACCGCGAGAAGCCGTTCTTCGGCGAACTCGTCGACTTCATCACGAGCGGCCCGCTCGTTGCGATGGTGCTCGAGGGCGAGCGCGCCGTCGAGGCGGCGCGGCAGGTGATCGGTGCCACCGATCCGCTCGCGGCCGCCCCGGGATCGATCCGTGGCGACTTCGCGTTGTCGGTCCAGAACAACATGGTCCACGGCTCCGACTCGCCGCAGTCGGCGGAGCGCGAGGTCGCGATCTTCTTCCCCGAGCTGGTCGGCAGCGCGGTGGCTTGAGCGGGGAGCGCCACCCGCTTCTCGTTCTCGCTTCGCGCTCGCCGCAACGCCGGCGGATCCTCGAGCTGCTGGGCGTTCCCTTCGTTGTCGAGCGCACAGAGGTCGGGGAGGAGCAGCGCGGAGAGCCGCGGGCGGTGGCGATCGCCAACGCGTGTCGCAAAGCGCGCGCCGTGCACGCCGACCTGCCCGTGCTCGGCGCCGACACCGTCGTCGCGCTCGACGGCGCGGTTCTCGGCGAGCCGAACGACGCAGGCGAGGCGCGTTCCTTCCTCGCGCGCCTGGCCGGTCGCACGCACACGGTGACTAGCGCCATCTGCTTGCGCACGCCGGACGGCGAGGAGCGCATCGCCGAGCGCAGCGCGCACGTCGCCTTCCGCCGGCTCGGTGCTCGCGACATCGACTGGTACGTGGCGAGCGGCGAGTGGCGCGGCCGCGCCGGCGGGTACGCGATCCAGCTGCGCGGAATGGCGCTCGTGGAGCGCGTCGAGGGCGACCCGACGGCGGTAGTCGGTCTGCCGGTCGCCGCCCTCATCGAGCTCTGGCCGGGGCTCGTGCACTGCGAGCCGCTCGCGCCGCTGCAAGGGCACGGTCACGGCTAGGAGCTTCGAGAAGCGGTCGCTACACTGAGGCGCGCCGGCGTCCCGCGTACTCCGTTGGGCGCGTGCGGGCTTGTGGCATTTCACACGTGACGCCCACTCGCGCCACATCGGGGGTGCCGCCGGCACTCTAGATCTCCCGCCGACAGCGCGCGTAAATGGGACTGTTCTCGTATCTCACTGGCATGGGCGGCCGCGACATGGCCGTCGATCTGGGGACCGCGAACACGCTCGTCTACGTGCGCGGGCGCGGCATCGTGCTCTCCGAGCCGTCGGTTGTGGCGATCGACGTTCGCACCGGCGAGGTGCATGCGGTGGGGATCGAGGCGAAGCGGATGCTCGGGCGCACGCCGGGCACGATCCAAGCTATCCGCCCGCTCAAAGACGGCGTTATCGCCGACTTCGACGTAACCGAGCAGATGCTCCGCCACTTCATCCAGAAGGTGCACCAGAACCGCTGGGCGCATCCGCGCGTCGTGGTCTGCGTGCCTTCGGGTGTGACCGGCGTCGAGAAGCGCGCGGTCGAGGAAGCGTGCCTGTCGGCGGGCGCGCGCCAGGCGTACCTGATCGAAGAGCCGATGGCGGCCGCGATCGGTGCGGGGCTGCCCGTGGGCGAGCCGACCGGCAGCATGATCGTCGACATCGGCGGCGGCACGAGCGAGGTGGCCGTGATCTCGCTAGGCGGGATCGTCGTCTCGCAGTCGGTGCGGGTCGGCGGCGACGAGCTCGACGAGGCGATCATCAACTACGTAAAGCGCGAGTACAAGCTTCTGATCGGCCAGCAGACGGCCGAGGAGGTGAAGCTCGAGATCGGCTCCGCCTACCCGCTCGAGGAGGAGGAGGTTCAGGCCGAGATCCGCGGTCGCGACCTCGTCTCGGGGTTGCCGAAGACGATCGTGATCACAAGCGAAGAGGTGCGGATGGCGCTCGAGGAGCCGCTCCAGATCATCATCGACGCCGTCAAAGAGACGCTCGATCGCACGCCCCCCGAGCTCGCCGCGGACATCATGGATCGCGGGATCATGCTTGCTGGCGGCGGCGCGCTGCTCCAGGGTCTAGACCAGCGCCTGCGCGACGAAACGCAGATGCCCGCCCACCTTGCCGAGTCGCCGCTGACGTGCGTGGCGGTCGGGTCGGGCCGTAGCCTCGAGGAGTTCGAGGCCATCCACCGCTCGAACCGTCACGCCCGCCGCCGGCGCCGGCGCTAGCGTGCGCGCCCGGGGGTGGCGCGGGTGTTCGACCGCAGAAGCGTCCGCCGCCGGCGGCTAGCTCTGGCGGCGTTCGTCGTCGCGTCGCTGGTGCTCGTCAGCCTGTCGGTGGGAAACCCCGCCGGCGGCGTCGTCTCCGTTTTGGCGCGCGGCACACAAGAGCTGTTCGGTCCGCTCGAGCGCGGGCTCTCGCGAGCGCTCAAGCCGGTCGACGATCTCACCAGCTGGGTGCGAGACAGCCTGCGAGCGAAAAGCGAGAACGCGCGTCTGCGCGCCGAGGTCGCGCGCTTGCGCCAGGAGCTAGCAGCCGCCCAGGTGCGCGTGCACGACAGCCGCGAGCTAGCCGGGCTCTCACGCCTGACCGCGAGCGCCGGTTTTCCGGCCGGTACCCGTCCGCTCACCGCACGCGTGATCGCGCGTTCGCCGACGGTGTGGTACTCGGCGGTGACGATCGATCGGGGCGCGAGCGACGGTGTCCGGATCGACCAGCCGGTGATCGCCGCCGGCGGTTTGGTGGGGCGCGTGAGCTCGGTGTCGAGCCACACGGCGCGCGTGCGTCTCATCACCGACGCGGCAAGCGCTGTCGCCGCTCAGGTGATGCCGGACGGGGCCAACGGTGTCGTTCGTCCGTCGGTCGGCGATCCGCGCGACCTCGTGCTCGACTTCATCCAGGACCGCCGGCGCGTCAAGCCGAACTCGGTCGTGATCACCTCGGGTTTCGACGCCGGGGGGCTGGCCTCGGTATTTCCCCGCGGCATTCCGATCGGGCGCGTCGTCCACGTCGATCCCGAGGAGGTCGAGCTCTACCAGCGCGTTCACCTGCGGCCTTTCGCCGATCTCGAGCAGCTCGACATCGTGCAGGTGCTGACGCGCCGTCCGTCCGTGGACGCGAGTCTCGCCAGTCTGGCGCAGCCCTGAAACCATGGAGCTCGGTTGGCGCTCGACAGCGATCGTGACCGGTCTCGCCGCGGTGACGGTCGTGGTGCAGCTTACGGTCGCAAGCCAGGTGGGCCTGTTTGGCGCCGAGCTCAACATCGTGCCGGTGACCGTCGCGGCTTGTGGATTCTTCGCCGGGCCGGTGGGCGGAGCAGCCGCCGGGTTTGCCAGCGGCGCCTTCCTCGATTTCCTGAGCGGCGCTACGGCGGGGGTTTCGTCGCTCGTGTTGACCCTGCTCGGTTTCGCCGTCGGCCGTTGGCGCGAGCTGCGCGATCCGGGGAACACACTTGTCGCCCTACCGCTCGGGGCCGCGGCGGTGTTCGCGTACGGTGCCGGCTTCACTGCGGTTTCTTTCCTGCTCGATCCCGGTGACGTCGCGCGCGTCAGCTGGCTGCTAGCGCGCGACCTCGTCGCCGGGGCGCTGCTCGGCGCTGCCGCGGGTCTGCCGCTGTTCGCGCTCGTGCGCAAGGTGCTGCGGCCAGTGCTGGCTGTAGATCCCCTCGAGCGGCGACGCCGGCGCGAGATCCGGCGCACGGGCCCGGTCGGTCTGCGCGGTCTCGACATCTGAGCGCCGTGTACCTCGAAACTGACAGGCGGCCCGGGCTCACGCCGCAGCTCGCGGTGCGGATCGCTGTGCTCGGCTTCGTCGCGCTCGTCGGTTTCGCGGTGATCTTCTTCCGCCTCTGGTACCTGCAGGTCCTCTCGGGCGATCGCTACCTGCAGGAGGCGAACAACAACCGCGTGCGCGAGATCCGGGTGCAGGCGCCACGCGGCGAGATCCTCGACCGCAACGGGCGCGTGCTCGTCGCCAACCGCCCGAGCCTGGCGCTCGAAGTGACGCCCGACAAGCTGCCGCGCGACCGCGCCCGCCGCCAGGAGGTCTTCCGCCGTCTGGGGCGGATCCTCGGAGTGTCGCCGCGGCGGATCGAACGCTCGGTGGAGCGCCAGTTAAAGGCGATGCCGTTCGCGGCGGCGACCGTGCGGCAGGACGTCTCGCTCCCGGTCGTCGCCTACGTTCTCGAGCACCAGGACCGCCTGCCCGGGGTGACCGTGGAACGCGTGTTCCTGCGCTCCTACCCCTACCGCGAGATCGGCGCGCACCTCTTCGGGACGGTCGGCGAGGTCACCGCCGAGCAGCTCCGCCAGGACCGCTACCGCGGTGTCGCGATGGGCGATCGGGTCGGCCAGAGCGGCATCGAGTACGAGTACGACCGCTTCCTGCGCGGGCGCAACGGAGCCAACCGTGTGCAGGTCGACGCTCTCGGTCGCTTCAAAGGCGAGCTCTCGGTGCGGCGACCGATCCAGGGTCGCAACCTGCGCCTGTCGATCGACCTCGACGTCCAGCGCGCCGGCCAGGCAGCGCTGGCATCGGGTACGGG
>BEIR01000021.1 GCA_002898855.1 bacterium HR41 | reverse complement strand
GGCTTCGCTGCGCGCGCGCCGCTCTTCGCGCCTCGCCACCTCCGCTGCTTGACGTTCGAGCGCGCGCTTGGCTCGCCCGCTTCCCTCCGCGATCTCCTCGAAGCGGGCGAGCACCTCGGAGCGTGCCTGCTCGGCGCGCTGCGCGCAGTGCTCCTGAACATCGACGAGCGGAGCGTCCTCGACGTCGCCGCGCAGCCACGCCGCCACCAGCCCCTGCGCCAAACGCAGCGCCTGCTCGCCCTCCCCGCTCGCCAGCCTGCGCGCCCGCTCGAGATTGCCGAGGGCGAGGTGGGCACACTCACGCGCCTTCTCCGCAGCGACGCCGTCGGCGCGCAGGCGTTCCTCGATCACAGGGCGGGGCAGAGGCTCGAAGCGCACCTGGCGGCAGCGCGACACCACGGTCGGCAACAGCCGACCGAGGAAATCGGTGACTAGCACGAAGTAGGCGTAGGGCGGCGGCTCCTCGAGCGTCTTGAGCAGGCGATTGGCGACGTCGGCGCTCATCGTCTCGGCGCGCTCGATCACGAAGACGCGGTGGGCACCAAGCAGCGGTGTCTGTCCAGCTTGGGCGACGACGGGCTCGGCGACATCCTCGACGCGCATCGCGTGCGCGCCGGTCGGTACCACCCAGGTGAGGTCGGGGTGAGAGCCGACGAGCGCGTGACGCCGCGCCGCATCGGGATCTCTCGCCCCGCTCGCCAGTAGCTCGGCGGCGAAAAGGCGCGCGCACTCGCGCTTGCCCGTGCCGCCCGGACCGTGGAAAACGTAGGCATGCACCGGCCCGTGGGCGAGGTCGTGGAGCAGCACAGCACGGGCGTGCGGCTGGTGGGCGAGCGCCGACGCGAGCGCTGCCACCGCTAGCTCTCCCTCCCCCGCTGGGGCGCCGGCGCGTGGTCGCCGGGTGCAGCGGCTGCGCGCTCCCCGGCGGCAGGTGTGGCGCCACGCGCTGCCGATCCCCTCGCGCGCACGGCGAGGAGCTCCTGCACCTTTCGCAGCACGAACTGGTGCACGGCGGTGACCGGCCGGTCGGCCGCTACCCGCACGAACCGCTCGGGGAAGCGGCGGGCGAGCTCCTCGTAGCCGTCGGCCGCAGCACGCTGCAAGCGCACCCCCTCGCTCTCGAAACGATCGCTCTCGCCGGCACGTGCCGCCGCGGCGCTCGGATCGACAGCAAGCAAGAACGTCACGTCGGGTCGCAGACCCTCGAGCGCGAAGTCGTTGATCGCGAGCACGCGGTCGATGCCGAGGCCGCGTGCGGCACCCTGGTATGCGAGCGAGGAGTCGACAAAGCGGTCGCACACCACCACGCGGCCGGCAGCGAGCGCAGGACGCACCACTTCAACAGCGAGCTGGGCGCGCGCAGCTGCGAAGAGCAGCGCTTCGGCATGGGCGTCGAGCGCCACCGCCGCGTCCTTGAGCAGTGCCCGCAGCCGCTCGCCAAGGGCGGTACCGCCGGGCTCGCGCACGAGTACGGCGCGGTCGCCGAGCGCCTGGGCGAGCAGACGCGCCTGCGTCGTCTTGCCCGAGCGATCGACGCCCTCGAAACTGACGAAGAGACCGCCCACCGCGGCTGACCGTACCAGCGCGGTAAATGGCACGCGGATAGCATGGGCGCCCGCGATGCGTGTGCTCGTTACCGGTGGCGCCGGCTTCATCGGCTCGAACCTCGTCGACGCTCTCCTTGCGCGCGGCGACGAGGTAGCGGTGGTCGACAACTTGTCGACCGGTCGCCGCTCGAATCTGCACCAGGCGTTGGCGGCCGGCGCCCGCCTCTACGAGGTCGACATTTGCGACCGCCAGACGCTCGCGCGGACGTTCGCCGAAGCGCGCCCCGAAGTGGTCTTCCATCTGGCCGCGCAGATCGATGTCCGCAAGTCGACCGCCGATCCCGCGTTCGACGCCCGCGTCAACGTCGAAGGCACGATCAACGTGCTCGCAGCGGCACACGCGGTCGGGGCACGGCGCGTCGTCAACAGCTCGACGGGGGGTGCGATCTACGGCGAGGGAAAGATCCTGCCGGCGCCCGAGGACCATCCGGTCGCACCCGAAGCGCCTTACGGCCAGTCGAAGTTCGCAGCCGAGGGGTACTGCGAGCTCTTTCGCCGCCTCTACGGCCTCTCGACCGTGTCGCTGCGCTACGGCAACGTGTACGGCCCGCGCCAGGATCCGCTCGGAGAGGCCGGGGTGATCGCGATCTTCTGTGGCCGCCTCGTCGCCGGCGAACGACCGACGGTGTACGGCGACGGGTTGCAGACGCGCGATTACGTCTACGTCGCCGACGTCGTCGACGCCAACCTGCGCGCCGCTGACGCTGAGTGCGTCGGCGCTTTCAACATCGGCACCGGCAAGCAGACGACGGTGCTCGAGCTCGTCGAGGCGCTCCGCCCGCACGCGACCGCGCCCTTCGATCCCGACCACCAGCCCGAGCGTCTCGGCGAGGTGCGCCATATCGCGCTCGATTCGACGCGCGCCGAGCGCGAACTAGGTTGGCGAGCGAGGACCACGCTCGCCGAAGGTCTGGCGCGAACGCTCGCTGCTGTGCGGGTCGCCCACTGAGACCGCGAATCCGTCCGGAGGGGGCGCCATGATCGACGCCCCCGGACGGTCGACGGAAACGTACGCTAGCTTCAGGCAGGAGGGGTGAACGAGATGTCCCGCACACAGAGCGCCATCCAACTTTCGATCCGCAGCGCCGGTAAGGGCCTCGCGATCGAGCGGCGCTTCACGCGGCCGGGCGTTCACCCGTTCGACGAGGTCGAGTGGGAGCTGCGCGATGCGGTAATCGGCGACCCGCAGAACCCGGCGTTCCGCCAGGAGGGCGTCGAGTTCCCGAAGTTCTGGTCACAGAACGCAACCAACATCGTCGCGCAGAAGTACTTCCGCGGTCGTCTCGACTCGCCCGAGCGCGAGCGCTCGGTAAAGCAGATGATCGGCCGGGTCGCGGGCACGATCACACGCTGGGGCCGTGAGCTCGGCTACTTCGCCAGCGACGAGGATGCGGACGCCTTCGAGGCCGAGCTGACGTACATCCTCCTCCACCAGATGGCGGCGTTCAACTCGCCGGTGTGGTTCAACGTCGGTTTCGAGGAGAACCCGCAGTGCTCGGCCTGCTTCATCCTCTCGGTCGAGGACACGATGGAGTCGATCCTCGAGTGGAACACCAAGGAAGGTTTGATCTTCCGCGGCGGTTCCGGCTCGGGGATCAACCTGTCGCGTATCCGCAGCTCCAAGGAGCAGCTCTCCAAGGGCGGCTACGCCAGCGGTCCCGTGTCGTTCATGCGCGGCGCCGACGCCTGGGCGGGCACGATCAAGTCGGGAGGCAAGACGCGGCGTGCCGCCAAGATGGTGGTGCTCGACGTCGACCACCCCGACATCCGCGAGTTCATCTGGTGCAAGGCGCGCGAGGAAGAGAAGGCGCGCGTTTTGCGCGACGCCGGCTTCGACATGTCGATCGACGGCGAGGACTTCGCCTCGATCCAGTATCAGAACGCGAACAACTCGGTGCGCGTAAGCGACGAGTTCATGCGCCGCGCCGAGCGGGGCGAAGAGTGGGAGCTGACGGCGCGCACCACCGGCGAGGTGATCGAGCGCGTCAACGCTCGCGAGCTGTTGCGCGAGATGGCGGAGGCGGCGTGGCGCTGCGCCGACCCGGGCATCCAGTACGACACCACGATCAACGACTGGCACACCTGCCCTAACTCGGGTCGGATCAACGCCTCCAACCCCTGCTCCGAGTACATGCACGTCGACGACTCGGCGTGCAACCTCGCGTCGATCAACTTGATGAAGTTCCGGCGCGCCGACGGCTCTTTCGACGTTGACGCGTTCGCCCACGTCGTCGAGGTGATGATCCTCGCGCAGGAGATCATCGTCACGCCTTCGAGCTACCCGACCGAAGAGATCGCGCGCAACGCACGCGCCTTCCGCCAGCTCGGTCTTGGCTACGCCAACCTTGGTGCGCTGCTGATGGCCAACGCCCTCCCCTACGACTCCGACGAGGGTCGGGCGTTGTGCGCGGCGATCACCGCGCTGATGACAGCCCGCGCGTACCGCACGTCGGCCGAGATCGCGGCGGCGATCGGGCCTTACGAGCGCTTCGCGGAAAACCGCGAGCCGCATCTGCGCGTGATGCGCAAGCACATGGCCGCGGCTTACGCGATCCCCGATCGCCACTGCCCCGATCACAATCTGTTGACAGCTGCGCGCGAGGCGTGGGAGGACGCGGTCGACGCCGGCGAGCGCCACGGCTATCGCAACGCGCAGGCGACCGTGCTCGCCCCGACGGGAACGATCTCGTTCCTGATGGACTGCGACACCACCGGCATCGAGCCGGACTTCTCGCTCGTGAAGGTGAAGGAGCTCGTCGGCGGCGGGCGGATGACGATCGTCAACCGCACGGTGCCGCTGGCGCTACGAACGCTCGGCTACGCCGACCACGAGATCGAGGCGATCGAGTCGTACCTGCGCGAGCACGGAACGATCGTCGGTGCTCCCGCCTTGCGTGAAGAGCACCTGCCGGTCTTCGACGTCGCTGTCGGCGAGCGGGCGATCGCGCCGGAAGGCCACCTGCGGATGATGGCCGCAGCCCAGCCGTTTTTGTCCGGCGCGATCTCGAAGACCGTGAACCTGCCCGAGGACACCACCGCCGAGGAGATCGAACGCCTGTACATCGACGGCTGGAAGCTCGGCCTTAAGGCGCTCGCTATCTACCGCGACGGTTCGAAGACGGCGCAGGCGCTGCGCACGAGCAAGGATGCGAAGCGCTCGGCCGCGAGCGGTTCAGGGTCAGCAGGGGAAGAGTGGCGCCCGGTGCGGCGGCGGATGCCGCGCGAACGGCAGTCGATCACGCACAAGTTCTCGATCGCCGGCCACGAGGGGTACATCACCGCCGGCATGTACGAGGATGGCACGGTCGGCGAGATCTTCCTGACCGACATCGGCAAGGAAGGCTCGACGCTGCGCGGCATGATGAACGCCTTCGCGACGGCTATCTCGATCGCGCTCCAGTACGGCGTCCCGCTCGAGACGCTGGTGCGCAAGTTCAGCTACATGCGCTTCGATCCCGAGGGGATTACAACCAACCCCGAGATTCCGTTCGCGAAGTCGCTGCCTGACTACATCATGCGCTGGCTGGCGTCGCGCTTCCTCGATGTCGACATCCAGGAGGAGCTCGGCATCCTGACGCCGGCGGTGCGCGAGCGCAAAGCTCGGCAGGAGGCGCTGATGCGTGGCGACACCGCCGGTCCCGCGCTGGGTCCGGCTGGCGACGGTGCCGGCAACGGCGCGAACGGGAGCGGGGTCGGCCACGGCGCCGCTGCGACAAGAGGTGTCGATGGCCGCGGCGGTACCGGTTCGGTACCGGCGGCGGCAGCGTTGACCGACGAGCCCCCGACGGTGCCGGCCAAGCTGAGCGGTCTCGACCTCGGGCCGGCGTGCCGCGAGTGCGGCGGGATCATGCAGCGCACCGGCGCCTGCTACACCTGCTCGAGCTGCGGCAACAACACCGGCTGCGGCTAAGCAGCGGCGAGTCCCGTCGCTGCGCGTGACAGGGCGCTGCCGCGGGGCCGGAGATCGGCGCGTCAGTCGCCGGGCGCGGCGACGCTAGTGGTCTGCGCGTCGCTCGGTTCGGCGCGGTCGAGGGCGAACGCCTCGGCGATCAGTTCGTAGGAGCGGACGCGGTCGGCGTGGGCGTGACAGATGGTGAGCAGGATCAGCTCGTCGGCGTGGTACTCGCGAGCGACCTCCTCGAGCCCTCGCCTGACGGTGTCTGGCGACCCGATGATCGCCCGCCGACCGCTGGCGCCGGGGCGCCGGGGGCGACCCGCGAGGTACGCGAGCGCACGCTCGACGGTCGGCACCGGGATCAGCTGACCGCGGCGCAGTAACGAGCCGAGCATGCGGGCGGGAGCGGCCAGTCGCTCGGCCTCCTCGTCGGTTTCGGCGCAGAGGGTGAGTACGCCTACGGCTACCCGTGGTTCGATGCCGCGCTTAGCGCAGCGCAGCCGGTAGTCGGCGACGATCGCTGCGCCGCGTGGGTTGATGAAGTCGGCGAAGGCGTAGGGCAGCGCGAGCTCGGCAGCCCACACCGCGCTTTGCGGTGACGATCCCAACAGCCAGATCTCGGGTTTGTGGGGGAGCCCCGGTAGCAACCTGGCGTAGCGCGCGAAGGGGTGGTCGGCGGGCAGCCCGTCGCGCAGGTAGCCGAGGAGCTCGGCGAGCTGTTCGGGGAAGTCGTCGGGCGCGGGCTGGCGGCGGTCGCGTTGGAGGGCGTAGGCGGTGATCGGGTCGGTGCCGGGGGCACGACCGATGCCGAGGTCGATGCGTCCTGGGAAGAGGCCCGCGAAGGTGCTGAAGGTCTCCGCGACCTTGAGGGGGCTGTAGTGCGGGAGCATCACGCCGCCGCTGCCGACGCGGATCCGCTCTGTGGCCTGGGCGATAGGCCCGACGAGCGCTTCGGGGCTGGCGCAGGCGAGGGCTGGCGTGGCGTGGTGCTCAGCCACCCAGTAGCGGTGGTATCCGAGCTCGTCGCAGCGCCGCGCCAGGTCGATCGAGTTGCGCAGCGCCTCGGCCGGCGCGGAGCCCTCGGAGATCGGGGCTTGGTCGAGGACCGCGAGCTTCACCACTGGGCCTGAGGCACGTTCGCTGTCTCGTCGCCGGTGAGTGCCGGAAAGCGCGCCAACACAACTTCGACTCGACGACGGACGCTCGGCTCGAGCGAGCGCCAGCGTGTGGGCTGCTCGGACCAAACCCTGTGTGTGTCGTAGCCGAAACCGGGACGGTTCGAGTCGCGCACGAAGGCTTCGACCTCCTCGTTCCACTCGAGATCGAGCCGCTCGAACAGCGCCCGGAAAGTCTCGAATGGGCGTGCGCAGAGATCTGCGTGCCGCACGAACACGATCCCGCCCTCGTCCCGCGCGGCCAAACGTTTTCCCGCGTCGAGTACCGCGCTGGCGAGAAATCCGACTCGCCACGCGACACGCTCGACCAGAGAACGCGGCTCCGGGAGCGGATCGATGCCCCACCGTCGGCACAGATGCTCTTCCACCTCGCGCGGAATCGGGCCGAGATCGTCCCAACCGAGCGCGAGCCAACTGGCAACGACGTTGAGGGGCTCGCGCTGGATCAACACTGTGATCGGGTGCCAGCGCCCTGTGATCCACTCGAGCGACAACATCGCTTGCACGCTCTTCACCACCACGCGTCCGGAGGTCGTGCTGCGGCGCGGGCGCGGCGGTCGCGCAAGCCTCTGAACGAGCGACAGAGTCGGCCGAAGGAGCGCATACCCGTGCGCGTCTTGCGCACCTACCAGACCGTCCTTGAGCGCACTCGGAGAAGCCATTAGGCGTCGTCGAAGGCGCGCCTCCAACCGCCCACCGCGCCCCTCGGCGCCCGCGAACGCTGCCTCCCAGAGCAGCGTGAAGCGATCGCTCCGGTGTCGACCATCGAGATCCATTGCTGGAAACGGACCTAGGCCGCGCTTCGCACGTAAGGCGAAGGGCCGGTGATGGTGGTTGTCCGGCTCGTGCACGTAACGGCACCCGGGCGCCCGCGCGAGCACCCTCGCAAGCCACGTAGTACCGGACCGCGGTACGCCACACACGAAAATCGGCGGCGAGCCCCTGCCTGTCATCACCGTCCTCCTACTAGCCCCGCCTTGCGCGCCCGGGCACGCGCGTCGCGTAGCGTACGGCCCAAGCGTACCGCCCCTCGCCGGTCGCACGTCGGACCAGGGGAGCGGCTCGGGTACCGCGCAACCATCCCCGTGTTCCGGACCACGCCCTGCAGACACGGCGGTCAGGTCCGAGTGGATGCTTCCCGACCGCCTTCCCCTGTTCCTACGCTTGTGCTCACGGATGCGCCAGTGGCCGCGCGCTAGTTCTCGCGCTGTCGTTTTTTGTCGCTATATGTGCCTTCCGTAGCACGTACACCGGCCGACGCGCCTGGCCTCTGCTCCTCGCGGTCGTGCTACTCGCCGCTCCTGTACTGAGCATGGGGATCTTCCTGAGCCGTGACCCTTGGTGTGCGGATCGGGCTCCTCCTGTGTTATCGAGCTCCTCCTCGCCATCCCTCGCGCTGTACACCTCGCCACGAGGACCTATCGCTCGGGACGTGGCTGGTTTCGGGCCGGCTTCGTCTCAGGCACGAGCGTGGTTCTCGCCTCGCGACAGAACGGCATCTTCGCTGTCGTACCGCTTGCTTGTGTCACCGCGAGGCTGGCTTTTCAGAGCGGCCCCGGCGCTACCGACTACGCTCGGCTGTAGCCCCCGGACTCGTAACCCTGGCCGCCTGGGGAACGCTCCATTTCCCCTTGCGGTCAGCTCTCGGCGTGCAGAGCGTGCGACCTGAGCAAGCGGTGTACATCTACGATGTTGCCGCGACGCCGGAGGAGAACGGTGCGCCGCTGTTTCCCCGCTCGATCCGTCCGGCAAGCTTGACACAACTAGACGGCCATTTCCTTCCTGGCTCGGCGAACGCCATGATGTTCGGTTCGACAGTGCCCTTACCTTATCGTTTGCGCTCTGCACAGGTAACTGTTCTCGAAACGTCGTGGAGAAGAGCTCTCTTCAATGATCCCATTTTGTATACCTACACACGGCTCGACTTGTGGGCACGCCTCAATGGCCTTTTCACACGGCCTAAATGGGTCACCCATCCAGAGATCGACCCCAACGATCAAGGGTTGACGATCGAGCACGAGCTAGCAAACATCATGATGCTGGATTATTCTGTAATTGTTGCCGATGCTCGGAATCGGGATTCTATGCTCTACAGGCCGATCCCGTGGATCCTTGCGGCTGCGTTGTTATGGGCGATAGTTGCACACAGACGTAAGACTCTACGAACCGCGACTCTTGTCGTACTCGCTGCGACCTCTGGATACGAGGCGGGGCTCTTCGTAGCCGCACCTGTCAACGAGCACCGGCTAGCCTTCCCGGTCGTGATGGTCGCGGTCGCGCTCGTGGTTGTGAATGCCACTGCGACATGGCAAGCCCGTAAAGGCGTCGCTAGCATCCGCTCAGCGTTCGGCAATCGCTCGAATTTCGATAGGGCCAGCACAGCAAGGGCTGACTGAAGAGGCGGGCGGGAGCGCATCGAGGTGTCGTCTATCTGCATCGTAAGCCGCGAGCTGTACCCGTTCGGAGGCGCGGGAATCGGCGTCCAGGTCGCGGGGACGCTGCGTGCTCTGGCGACGAGCTTCGAGGTGACTGTATTGACGACAGCCTCGCATCGCGCTGCCTACGAGCGCGCACGCGATCGCGGCGAGCTGCCTGCCTGGCTCGAGAACGTACAAGTGGAGTTCGTCGAGGAGCCAGCGGAGCCCGGCGAGTACTACACGCACATGCACGCATACAGCGCGCGGGTGTTCGAGCGCCTGCGCGAAATCTATCCGCGCCGCGGCCCTGATCTCATCGAGTTTCCTGACTACCTCGGCGAGGGGCTCGTAACTATCCAGGCGAAACATGCGCAGCACCCGTGGGTCAGACGAACGATAGTGGCGGTACGCATATACACGACTGCCGAAATCTGCGCCGTGCTCGACGGCAATCTTCCACGTGACTTTGAAACGATCTGCCTAATAGAGGCGGAGCGATTTTGCTTGCGACACGCTGACCTCTTGATGTGGGCGGGAGGCGACGTGCTGGAGTCTTACCGTAGGTTCTATGGAGCAAAAAACCTGGCGAGGCCTATCCAGGTTCGCCACGCGATTCCGGATGAGGAGCTGTTTGTCGGCGCCGCACCGGATGAATCGCGAGAAGAGACCGCGGACGCACCGCTGCGCTTCCTGTACATGGGTCGGCTTGAGCGACGCAAAGGCGTAGAGAATCTAGTCGAAGGGCTGTTGTCGACAGTGGCAGAAAATTGGCAGTTGACGCTCGTGGGGCGCGACACCGACACCGGTCCTCTTGGCACATCGCCGCGCGAGCAGCTCGAGCTGTACGCTGCCGGCGACCCGCGGGTGCGATTCCTAGAGGGGGTCGATCGGTCGCGGTTGCCCGAGCTGTTGGCGCGCCACGACCTGCTTGTGTGCCCTTCGCTGTGGGAGAACTGGCCGACTGTCGTCCTCGAGGCGTTCGCAACGAATCGGCCGCTGCTCGCGACACCTGTCGGGGGGCTCGTCGAGATGGCTCGAACCGAGAACGCTGGGTGGCTGTCCAGGGGAACAGACGCCTTCTCGATCGCCGAAGCGGCGGAGAAACTGGTGCGCGAACCCGGCGCCGTACGGGCGGCGCGGCAAGCTGGGCGGCCCCGCCGAGCCTTCGCAGCCCTCGCCGATCCCACCCTTGTTCGTAGGGGCTACGAGCGGCTCCTCGAGACCTGTGGCTCCGCCCGGACGGGAGCGCCGCCACCGCTTCGGGTGCTCGACCCGAACGCACAGCGCGGCGCGGTTCGGCCGACGGAGCTCGACGAGAGGCGCGACCCACCACGCGTATCTCTCGCACGACCCACAGAACCGCTCATTTCCGTCGTCATTCCTTACTTTCGAATGCACAGATACGTCGAAGAGGCAGTGCGCTCCGCCCTCGCGCAAACGCACCGCCGCATCGAAATCGTGCTGGTGTGCGACGGAAGTTTCGACCGCGACGACGCGATCCTGGAGAAGCTCGCCCACCGCTACGGCGTCAGAATCTTCATGCAACATAACCAGGGACTGGGAGCGGCTCGCAACGCCGGGATCGAACACGCGCGTGGCCGTTACGTCTTGCCACTTGATCCCGATGACCTGCTCGAACCGCGATTCGTCGATCGCACCCTCGGAGCTCTGTCAGCGAATCCGAAGTTCGCCTATGCGACGACGTGGTCGCTCTACGTAGATGAGAGCGGTCATCCCCTCGGTGCCGGCTACCAACCGATCGGAAACGAGCTGTCTCTCGCGATGCAACATGGCAATGTAGCCGGAGCTGCGACAGCGCTGATTCCGTTGTCAGTCTTTCATTGTGGGTTTTTTTACAACGAGGACCTTGGCTCATACGAAGATTGGGACTTTTACGCGCGGCTCGCCGATGCGGGCATGTATGGGTGCGTCGTACCCGAGCGACTGTTTCGTTACCGCGTGAGACAGAACTCGATGCTTCGAACCACAGCCGAGGAGCACAAAGCACGCCTCGAGGGGGAGCTCAACGCACGACGAAGGGAGGCACGCGTCAGGTGGAAGTCCAAGAGCGGCTGAGCCTCGACACAATCGCTTCCGAGCCACTGATCGCGACCGAGCACATTCTTCGTTACGAGCTCGCAGCCGAGCTCTGCACGGGGGCGCGTGTTCTCGACCTTGGCTGTGGCACCGGCTACGGCACCGAGATCCTCGCCAGGAAAGCCGCGAGAGTCGTAGGCGTAGACATCGACGAGCCAGCGATCAGGGCCGCGCGGGACGCGTTCGGCGAG
>BEIR01000020.1 GCA_002898855.1 bacterium HR41 | reverse complement strand
GTGCCGCTCGGGCCACCGCGGCGATGTCGCGCTCGTACTGCCCGGAGTCGTGGTACTCGCGTAGCCGCGGCAGGAACTCCGCGGGAGCAGCCCCGAAAGTGCTGCTGGCAGGCACCACCGGCAGACCGAGCGCCGTCGGGCGGGCGCCGAAGATCGTGCTGCCGCCGAGCTGGTACGGCACCACGGGCTCGCTCGCGCGTGCCGGCTCGGCGCCGATCGCAGCGTGCCCCGCGGCGAACAGCACCGCTGCGAAAGCGGTGACGAACAGCGAGACACCGGGTGACGACCAGCGCTGAACCGTGCGCCACGCTCTCATCGCTTGCCTCCTGCGAGCAGGCGACCGACCGCGTCGGGCAACTGCGCCTGCGAGCGTCGCGAGGTCGACGTACGCAACCGGTCGGCAAGTTTCTTGGGCTCGCGGAACATCTCTTCGAACGCAGCAGGTCGGTAGTCGAAGCCGACCCGCTCGAGCCACCCCGAGCGCACCAGCTCCATCACCGGGTGCCGCTGCTCGGCACCCGGCGCGAGCGCCGTCGAAACGGCACACGGGCGGGACACCACGTGCGGCGGATCGGGAAGCGGTGGCACGTCGACCCGGGGCTTGCGCTGCCAGTCGAACGCCGTGGCGATGTTGTTGGCCCGTGCGTCGCGCACCGTCAGCGCGGGCAGCCGGAAGCGGTAGCGGATCATCCGCAGGATCGATTCGAAGCCGAAGACAGTGTGTGAAACGTGCCGCCGCCGCACCCACGGCGAGACGATCACCGCCGGAATGCGGATCCCCATCTGGCCGAAATCCGCCATCGGATCGCGCGAAGCGCGGGCGTCCGGCACGCGCGGCGGCGGCACGTGGTCGAAGAAGCCGCCCCACTCGTCGTAGACGATGAACAGCGCCCCGCGGCGCCACTGGGGCGAAGACATGAAGGCATGAACGACATCCGCCATGAACGCTTGGCCCGTGCGGACATCGCCGTGCGGGTGCTCGTCACCGGAAACGCCGAGCCCCGCGCCTGCTCCAGCACCGCCGAAGTTCGGGTCGACGAACGACACGTGCGGCAACGTCCCCGTCGCGCAACGCGCGTAGTACTCGCTGACCGGCGCCGAGATCGCGAGTCCGCGCGCTCCCCACAGAGCCGTGACCGGGACGTCGCAGTAGAAGTAGCGGTGCGACACTCCGGCCCGCTCGAGCTGGTGCCAGATCGTCGTCTCCCACGGGAAGCCCGTGGGGTAGCCGGCCTGCGGCGGCAGGCTGTTGTCCTTGAGGCCGTAGGACTGCGCTGCGTGCATGTACTCGCGGTTCGGGAACGTCGGCCCGAGCAGCGAGCAGAAGAAGCGGTCGCAGACGGTGAACGTCCTGGCTGCGTGGTGGATGAATCCGAGGTCGCCTTCGCGGTAGTAGGAGATCGCGAAGACATCGTTCTCGCCCGAGCGCAAGAACCCGTCCATGCGCCCACCGTTGACCTGGACGCGCCCGCCCTCCCAGGAGTGATCGGGATCGGGATGCCCGCACCCCTGCCAGTCGGGTGCGAGCGGTCGCGTCGCAACCAGGCGCCCGTCGTCGTCGCGGTAGCGCAAACCCGCTTGCCGGCCGTCGGCGTAGGGAAGCCAGCCCAGATAGTGGTCGAACGAGCGGTTCTCCATCATCAGCACGACGAACGTGTCGACCGGCATGTTGCGCGGCGACGGCAAGGCCGTCCGGCGCTCGCGACGTGCCGCCTCCGCCACCAGCTGGTTCGGTGTCAGCGTGAGCGCCGCCGAGGCGGCTACGCCGGCGGCGAGCGCCGTGCGAGCGAGAAACTCACGCCGGCGCAGGTACTCGTGCGGATGCTCGGAAAGCATCCGTTCGTCCCGCTCGTCACGCGGACGCTCGAACTGGTTCACGCTCCACCCCCTGCCCTTCGTTGCCGTCCGTGAATGCGCAAGCGCGCATCTTGCGGCGGTCGGCGCCAGCGATTGTAAACCGGCAGTTACGTGGCGCGAGGAGGTTCGTCCCGCGGCGGTTAGCGCCCTCGGCAGCGGCAACAGCTTCTAGCGGCGCACGACGAACGGGCCGCAAAGCCGCCCGCTCTCCTCGCGCAGCGGCCGGCCATCCTCGCCTTTGGGAACGATCCGCAGTTCCCTTCCTGTCACGGTGACCTGCCCGTAGGCGAAGCGGTCGATCACCGAGCAGCGCATACCTACACCGGCAGGGGGTGGCGGCTCGAAGAAGACGTCGTCGACCAGCCGTCCGGCTCCCGACCGGCCGACAGCGGTGTCGATCTCGAGCCCGAAGTTGGCTGTCGCCGCCGGCCCGACCGTCACCTCGAGCACTCCGCTCGGCTGCGGCCCGCCCGCCTCGAGGGTTCGCAGGCGAACATCGTTGACGAGCGTCGCGTGCACGTCGGTGGTGATGACCACCGTGCCCGGCACGCGCGCGATCGCTCGCACCAGCGTGCGCCGCTCGGCCTCGTACCCCTCCCAACGGTCGTACGGGAGGGCGTAGAACTGCTGCATCGGCACCTCGTTGACGACGACCTTGAAGCGCGCACGCGAGCGGCGCAGATCACTGAGGAAGCGCTCGCGCTGGGCGCGCCCGAGCATCGTCCGTGCCGGCGAGCGAATCGTCTCGAGGCAGCGCTGCGCCACCGGCGCGGCGAGCGAGGGAACCAGCGCCGCGAAAAGCGCGCGCTTGTCGGGAGGGGCGGTGGGCGCGAGATCCGGCTCGCCCGTAACGGGGTTGTCGCACACCCCGCCCGCCGACGCCTTGGACGACCGGAAGGAACGCTCGTCGAGGAAGAAAAGCTCGAGGTTGCGTCCCCAGCGGACCGACCGGTAGATGCCGAGGCGCCGCGAGTACGCGACCGGCGCGTAGTCGCGGAAGGCGCGCAGGCCGCGGCGGTAGAGCGTGCGTCCGTCGATCCGCACGCCGTTCGAGAACTCCCGCTCAAACGGCGAGAAGTCGTTGACGAACTCGTGGTCGTCCCAGTGCGAGAAGAGCGCCGCGCCGGCCCGCAGCTGGCGCAGCGGACGCTGCTCGAGGTTGCGGCGGTACTTGGCCCACTTGGCTGCGACCGTAAGGGCGATCGGGCGTAAGGCGCCGGGTACTTCGCTGTCCGAGTAGATCGTGTCGCCGAGCGCGATGTTGAAGTCGTTGCGCTCGCGAGCCATCGCCGCGAAGATGCGGAAGTCGTTCCAGTAGGGGCGCCGCGCACCCGGTGCGGGCGTGGCGTCGAAATCGCCCGTCCAGGCGAAGCGCACGGTGGCGTTCGCGCTGCTCGCGGGCGCGGTGCGGAAGGTGCCGAGCGGGCTGCGCGCCCGCCCGCTGCGGAAGCGGTACCAGTAGCGCGCTCCAGGGGCAAGGCCGCGCACGGTCACGGCGACCGTGTAGTCGTGGGCTGCGCTTGCGCGCAGAACGCGTGTCCGACGGGCGCGCCGCAGGTGGCGGTCACGAGCGAGGACGAGCTCGACCCGTGCCGGCCGGTCGAGACGCGTCCAGAGCGTGATTCGGTCGCTGCGCGGCTCGCCGGCGGCGACGCCCGACGTGAAGCGCACCGTGGCGGCGGTGCCAGCCGCTGCCTTGTCGCGCCTAGCGCCCGCCCACGCCAAGGTTGCCCAGGCCGTGAGCGCGAGCAGCGCAGCGACCCCGATCGGTCCGACTGACGCTGCGGTCGAAGAGCGAGCGCCGCGCACGACCCGAAGCTAGCGCCAGCGCCGGTGACTTGCAAGAAGCTGTGAACGATGGTTCACTACTTGGTAACGGTGGCGTACAGACGGACCGCAGACGACGTGGCACGCTCGGCGCGCACACGGGCGCGCATCCTCGCGGCGGCGCTCGCGGCGGTGCGGGAAGGCGGCTTCGCCGCCGCGAGCGTGCGCGCTGTGGCGCTGCGGGCGGGCGTGTCGGTCGGCTGCGTCTACCGCCACTTCCACTCCAAGGGCCACCTGCTCGAAGAGGTCTTTCGAACAGCCTCGGAACGCGAGCTCGCGGTGATGACCGAGACCGCGCGCGCACGCGCGAGCTCCCCGGTCGCGGAGCGACTTGCGGCGTGCGGCGAGGCGTTCGCCAGGCGCGCGCTCGCGGCTCCTCGGCTCGCCTACGCGCTGATCGCCGAGCCTGCCGGGCCAGAGGTAGACGCAGCACGGCTCGAGCTTCGCCGCGGCTACCGCGACGTGATCGCGAGCGTGCTGCGCGAAGGAATCGCGCGCGGCGAGCTCGATCCGCACGATTGCGAGGTGATGGCGGCAGCGCTCGTCGGCGCGATCGCCGAGGCACTCGTCGGTCCGCTTGCCGCCGAGACGGTGCGGGCGTCGGGACGCGAGGCGCTCGTCGCGGCGCTGGTCGGGATCTGGGTGCGCTCGCTGCCGCTGCGCGACCGCCACCGACGACGACCACCGCGGAGCGCCGCGCAGAGCAGAGACTTAGACCATCGAGGACGGGCACGGACACCAGCCAGGACGGGCACAGGGGATGGACACGACCAACACGACGACCGCGGTCGCTAGCGCGCCCCAAGCCGCTAGCGAACCACCATCGAAAGGCCGAATGCAACCGCCCAAGCGGGACACGCACGAGGTTCGCAACCAACCGCCGCCGCTACGGCCGTACAACGTCTACAGCGCCGACGAAGCGTTGCGCGCCGCGGTCCAACGGGAGGGCGCGGGCTGGGCGCACGCAGCGCTCGTCGAGTGCGGCGCGCTCGCCGGCTCGGTCGAGGCTTGGGAGCACGCCGAGCGCGCCGAGCGCAACGAACCTCGGCTCGTCACCCACGACCGCTACGGCCACCGCGTCGATCGCGTCGAATGTGATCCCTCCTGGCACTGGCTCTTGCGCGAGGCGATCGATCGCGGGATGGCGGGTATGCCCTGGCGCGAGCCGCGTCCCGGTGCGCATGTAGCGCGCGCGGCGCTTTTCTTCCTGTGGACGCAGGTGAGCTCCGGGGTGATGTGCCCGGTGTCGATGACCTACGCGGCCGTGCCGGCGCTGCGTGCCGACGAACAGCTCGCAGCGCGCTGGGAGCCGCTGCTTACCGCCTGCGACTACGAACGCGGTGCGTTGTGCGGGATGGCGATGACCGAGAAGCAGGGCGGCTCCGACGTCCGGGCAAACACCACGCGCGCCGAACCGGTCGGCGACGGCTGGTGGGAGCTGTGGGGCCACAAGTGGTTCTGCTCATATCCGCCGTGCGACATCTTCCTCACCCTCGCGCACACCGACCACGGGCTTTCGTGCTTCGTCTTCGAGTCGAGCGACCCGGGCTTCCGCCTCGTTCGGCTCAAGGACAAGCTCGGCACCCGCTCGCTGCCGTCGGCCGAGGTCGAGTACTGGGGCGTGCGAGCGCGCCTGCTCGGTCCCGAGGGCGAGGGCGTGAAAACGATCATCCGCATGGTCAACCACACGCGCCTCGACTGCATGATCGGATCGGCTGGCGCGATGCGCTTCGGGCTGGTCGAAGCGGTTCACCACGCGCGTCACCGCGCGACGTTCGGGCGGCGGCTGGTCGAGTGGCCGGCAATGCAGAACGTCCTCGCCGATCTGGCGATCGAGTCCGAGGCAGCGACGGTCGCGACGCTGCGTGTCGCGCGTGCCTACGACGAGGACGACGCGCCCCTGCGGCGCTTCGCGACAGCGGTGATGAAGTACTGGATCTGCAAGCGCGCGCCGATCCACGCCGCGGAAGCGCTCGAGTGTCTGGGCGGCAACGGCTACGTCGAGGAGTCGGGCATGCCCCGCCTGTTGCGCGATGCGCCGATCAACTCGATCTGGGAGGGGTCGGGCAACGTCGCTGCCCTCGACGTGCTGCGCGCGATGGCCAAGGAACCGGCTGGGCTCGAGGCTTTCCTCGCGGAGTGCGAAAGCGCACGCGGCGCCGACCAGCGGCTCGACCGGCACCTCGCGGAGCTACGCGGGCACCTCGCGCGCTTGGCGCGCGGCGAGCTCGACGCTCAATGGGCGGCGCGCCGCACCGTCGAAGACCTGGCGCTGGCGTTCCAAGCGTCGCTGCTCGTTCGACACGCTCCCGCAGCGGTCGCGGACGCCTTCTGCGCCGGGCGGCTCGGCGCCGAGCGGGGACGCGTCTTCGGCACGTTGCCGCGCGGCACCGACAGCGCGGCGATCGTCGAGCGCGCGCTTGCCAGCTGAATCTTTCGCGCGGGACCCGACGCCCGCTCGGCGATCGCCGGTGGGGATCGCCGCGTCGCGAGCGCCGATCGGTAGTCGTCTCGTCACCCGGTCGCGTGGCCGCCTTCACCAGTGCGTCACGCGACGGGACCGAGCTGTTCACATGCCGTCGGCGGCTTCGGCACACACTCGCGCCGGCCGAACGACCACGTCCAGGAGGCGCGAGCGATGAGAACTCGAGGTCTCTGTGTCCTCGTCTGCGGAGCACTCGCCGCGGCCACCGCTACGGTGGCGGCAACGGCATCGCGTGACCAGGCGCCTACGCGCGACCTGCGGTCCGCCGGGCTCCGATTTTACGAGCCGCCGACGGCGCGACAGCCGAAGAACGTGATCCTCTTGATCGGAGACGGGATGGGTGTCTCCGAGATCACCGCCGCCCGCTACTACCAGTACGGCGCCGACGGGCGCATGAACATCGATCGCTTGTCTTACACAGGCTTCGTCACGACCGCCTCGCTAAAGCCCGCCGCGTCGCCGCCTTACCTGCCCGACTACGTACCCGATTCAGCGGCGACAGGCACCGCTTGGGCCACCGGTAACCGGACGATCGACGACCGCATCTCGCAAGGTCCGAGCGCCGCACTCGACGAGCCCGGGCCGAACAACGGCTACGAGACGCTGCTCGAACGCGCCCAGCGGCGCGGCCAGCGCGTCGGTCTCGTTACGACCGCCGAGCTAACCGACGCCACGCCGGCCGTGATGGCAGCCCACATCTCGAACCGCGCTTGCCAGGGGCCGAGCGACACGGCGACCCGCTGTCCGCGCGAGACGAAGAGCGCCGGCGGGCTCGGATCGATCGCCGAGCAGGAGATCGACCACGGCGTCGACGTGCTTCTGGGAGGCGGCCGAGCTCGCTTCGCCCAGCCGACCGCTAGCGGCCGCACCGTGATCGACGAGGCGCGCGACCGCGGTTACACGATCGTCGCCGACAGCACCGAGCTCGCGGAGACCGGGCCGCGCTACCGGCCCCTGCTCGGCCTGTTCGCCGAGGGCAACATGACGCCCGAATGGACAGGCCCGAGCGCGACGACGGGCGTCGGCAACACCCCGCCGGTGCGCTGCGACACCGCCAACCGGCCTGCCGCACAGCCGAGCCTGGCGGCGATGACGGAGAAGGCGCTCGACCTGCTCCGGAACCGTCGCGGCTTCTTCCTCCAGGTCGAAGGCGCTTCGATCGACAAGCAGGACCACGCCGCCAACGCCTGCGGACAGATCGGCGAGACGGTCGCATTCGACGAAGCCATCGGCGTCGCGCTGCGCTTCCAGCGTCGGCACCCCGACACGCTCGTGCTCGTCACCGCCGACCACTCGCACACAAGCCAGATCGTTCCCGAGGACGCGAGCGGCGGCAGCGCGCCGACGGGCTACTCGATCAATCTCCTGACCCGCGACGGTCAAACGCTCAGGATCACCTACGGGACCAGCGGATACGGCGGTGCCGGTAACCCGCCACTCGCCGTTCCGCCGAGCCAGCAGCACACAGGCGCGGCCGTGCCGGTGTTCGCCGAAGGTCCCAATGCCCGCTCGGTGCTCGGCACGCACCCGCAAACCGATCTCTTTTGGATTATCCAGGGCCGCCGGCGCTAGCACCCGCAGCGCCAGCTGTCCCCGTCGCCGCGCCCGCGCCGGTCGACCGGCGCGGGCGCGTGGCGTCTCGAGGTGCCGCAAGCGGTTAGGCTGAAGATGACAGCCGCCGTTTCTCAGGAGGGAGTCGTGCGGATCGCTGGGGAGGGATCGTTGCGGGTACACAGCGGTCGCCGTCGCGTTCGCGGCGGCGGACTTCGCAAGACGACCCTCGCGATTGCCGTGGCGCTCGCTGCCGGTGCCGGAGTGGCGAGCGGCGCAGCTGACGGTGCTCGCACCTCGCAGCGCGCCGCGACGCTCTCGGTGATGACCCGCAACATCTACCTCGGCGGCGATATCGCGAAACCGATCCCAGCGCGCACACGCGAGGAGTTCGAGGCGAAGGCGACCGAGCTGTGGAACGTCGTTCGCCGCACCGATTTCCCGACGCGGGCACGACTGTTGGCGCGGGAGGTGCGCCGTTACCGCCCCGATGTGATCGGGCTGCAAGAGGTGGCCCTCTGGCGACGTGGCCCCACAGGGGTCAAGGACGGCTCGGCGACACCGGCGCGCACCGTCGTCTACGACTATTTGGCACTGTTGTTGCGCGAGCTCGCGCGTGCCAAGCTGCGCTACCGGGTAGCCGCTGTCCAACGCGAAGCCGACATCGAAGCTCCCACCTCGCTCGGTTACGACGTGCGCCTGACGATGCGCGACGTGGTGCTCGTGCGCCGGCGCACCGGGCTGCGCGTGGTGCGCAAGTTCGGTCGCAACTACAACGCGCGGCTGGTGGTGCCGACCGCGGTCGGAACGTTCACGGCGCTACGCGGATACGCCGGCGTCGACCTCGCGCTCGGCCGCCAGCGGGTGCGCGTCGTGAACACACACCTCGAGGCTTTCCTCGACCAGACGCGCGTCGCGCAAGCCCAGGAGCTAGCTGCCCGGGGCGGGCCGCTGCGGACATCGCTGCCGCTAATCGTGGTCGGCGACCTCAACTCCGATCCCCGTGGCGACAACCCGGGCGCGTACCGCGTTCTCCAGAGCTTCGGGCTGCGCGACACCTGGGTGTTGCGCCACGGGTCGAAGCCCGCTAACTCGTGCTGCCTGGCGCGTGAGGATTTGAGCGATCCGACGCCCGCCGCTTTCGACCATCACATCGACCACATCCTCGTCAAACCGCGGACGCGCGTGCTCGCGCAAGTCGTGGTCGGCACCGATCCGCGCAACCGCTCGCGCAGCGGCCTGTGGCCGTCCGACCACGGCGGACACGTCGCGGTCGTGCAGCTACCGCGGCGTTAGCACGGCCACGCGGGGCGGCGCGACCTGCGACGCAGCGGCGAGAGGCGGCCGAAAGAGAGGTCGAACGCCGCGCGGGCGACGCATGCCGCCTTCGTGAGCGGCGAAGTGCGAGCCCGTCCAGGCGCGTAGTCGCTTCGCTCGATCGCGTCGGCGATCGCTAGGTACGCGAGAGCCGCGACAGCGACGCCGAAACGCCCGCGGCGCAATGCAGGGATGCCGTCGTAGCCGAAAGCGAAGAGCGCTCGCGCGCGCTCGAGGGGCGGCGCCAGCACGCTTCTGCGTAGCGAGCTCGCCTTCCGACTGGCCGGCGCGCGGCGACCGCAACCGAGGTAGTCGCGTCCAGCGGCCAGGTCCTCGTCGAGATCGCTGGCGATGTTCACGAGCTGCAGGGCCGATCCGAGCGCGGCGGCCCGGGCGCGCGCGTGCGCCGGTGCGTCTAGGATCGCCGCCACGAGGATCCCCACCGAGCCGGCAACCCTCAGGCAATAGAGGTCGAGGGCGGCCTCGTCGCTCGGAGCGGCACCAGCGAGGTCGTACTCCAGTCCGTCGAGGAACATCGCGAGCGCCGCTCTCGGCAGCGGTCGCTCCGCCGCCACGGCGGCGAGAGCATGGGTCTCGGGTGTGGAGGGAGCGGCACCTGCTAGCCACGCTCTGGCCTGCGCGAGGCGCTCGGCGGCTCTCGGGTCGCGCTCGTCGACGAGATCGTCGAGGGTGCGCAATGCGAAGTAGAGGAGGCGCACCAGGTCACGCTCCGGCTGCGGCAGCAACCTCGCGCCGAGCGCGAACGTGCGCGACGCTCGCGCGATCGTGGTGCCCGCCACGCGCAGAAGCGCCGCGTTCGTGGTGCCGTCACCCGGCGGGCTTGTTGGCCGAGGCACGGGCGCTGCGTGCGGCTGGTACGCGAGGGCCGCTTGCGGCGGGCGTGCGATCGTCCGCGAGTCGAGATCGCGCCGCGTGACCGGCGACCGTGCGACATCTTCGCTCACGGTCAGGGGGTGCGAACGGGTCACTGTCTCGCTCCCTCGGCAGCGTTCTTGCCAGCGCCCGTCGGGCCCAGAAGACCGCGTTGCCTTAGGTCCGCTGTCAGCAAGCGAGCGGTCAGCCGCGCACCGAGGAGGACACCTGGAATCCCCGCCCCGGGATGCGCCCCCGCACCGACGTGGTACAGGCCGGGCACCCGCCGGTCTCGGTTATGGCGACGAAACCATCCCGAACCGAAGAGCGTCGGCTCGAGCGCGAAGGCGTTCCCGGCGTACGCGTCGTAGCGGTCACGGAAGTCGAACGGCGTGAAAACCTCCTCGACCTCGAGCCACTCCCGCAGGTCCGACAGCCCGCTGATCCGCTCGAGCGCCGCGAGCACCTGCTCGCGCAGCTCGCCGATGCTGTAACCGCACCTGGCGGCCGCTCCGAGGTTCGGTACCGGCACCAGGACAGCCAGGGCGTCGCCGCCGGGCGGCGCTACCGAGGGGTCGCTGCGCGCTGGCGCGTGCACGTACATCGCGATCGCGGGCGGCCGGCGGCGACGCCCGCGAGCGATACGAGGGCGCCGGGCGCTCCGTCTGGCGGTGGCCCAACTGACGAACGGTCGCAACTCGCCGCCGACCCAGAGGTGGTGGTGAGCGAGCCTCGGTAGACGCCGCGCGAAACCGAAGTAGAACAGCAGGCACGACATCGACGGACGCGCCAGACGACTGCGTCCGCGCCGCTCGCGACGCCGACCTAGAGCGCGCTCGACGGCGTAGGGATCGCCGTTCCAGACGACCGCGTCGCAAGCTATACGGCCGCCGCCGTCGAGCTCGACCGCGCGCACCGCGCCGCTCGACGCGCGCACGATCCGCGCGCAGCGCGCTCCGAACTCGATGTCGAGCGGTGCGGCGAGCGTGCCGACGAGGCTCCACACGCCACCGTCGGGGTACCAGCCGCCGCTCTCGAGCTGCAGCGGCACGAGCCCGCCGTACACCGCCGGCACGCGAAACGGGTCGCCGCCGATGAACAAGCGGATGGAAGGCGAGAGCGTCGCGCAAATGCCGATCCCTCACGTGCTTCGCGACCAGCGACCAGAGCGGGACGAGCCCGGCGTGCCGCGCGAGGCGCGGCACCAGCGCGAGCTGGTCGAAGACGCTCGCGAACGGACGGTCGGCGACTTCGAGCAAGAGGCGGTAGAGCGGCTCGAGCTTGTCGAGCAAGCGTGCGACGCCGGCGACCTCCGCCGGCCAGCTGCGCTCGACCTCGGCGAGCAGGTTCTCGCGGCCCCGAGGGAACGACAGTCGGGTGCCGTCGGCCCATTCGATCGTGTAGAGCGGGTCGACTGGGACCATCCCGAGCGCGTCGGGATCGACACCCCCGGCAGCGAGCGTCTCGCGCACGAGCTCGGGCATCGTCACGAGCGTCGGTCCGGTATCCCAGCGATAAGCCCCCGCGCGTGCCATCCCGGCGCGCCCGCCGGGCCGGTCGAGGCGTTCGACGACGGTCACCTCACAGCCTGCGCTTTGCAAGCGGAGCGCGACCGCGAGACCGCCGAGCCCCGCACCGACCACCACGACACGCGCGCGGCGCGGTACTCGGGCGCGCGGCGACAGCCGCTCCCCCGACGCGCTCCGCCTGCCGACCGCCGTGGACCCCACGCCCTGACTACGGCCGCGCGAGGCGCGCGGTTCAGCTGCGCACACCGATCTTCGAGCAGACCGCCGTCAAGACCGGG
>BEIR01000019.1 GCA_002898855.1 bacterium HR41 | reverse complement strand
CGAATACTTCGTCTCGTACTACGACTACTACCAGCCCGAGGCGTACGTACCGCACCAGGACCTGTACATCGAGAAGGACGCCTCGATCAACGACGAGATCGACCGCTTGCGCCACTCGGCGACGGCAGCGCTTCTTGCGCGGCGCGACGTGATCATCGTCGCGTCGGTGTCGTGCATCTACGGTCTCGGTTCGCCCGATCGCTACCGGGAGCAGAACCTGGTGCTGGCACGCGGCCAGTTGGTCGATCGTGACGAAGTGCTGCGGCGGCTGGTGGCGATGCAGTACTCGCGCAACGACCAAGCGCTTGCGCGCGGCAGGTTCCGGGTGCGCGGCGACACCGTCGAGGTGTTCCCGTCGTACGCCGAGCGCAGCATCTATCGAATCCTGTTCTTCGGGGACGAGATCGAGCAGATCGTGCAGGTCGACGCGCTCACCGGTGAGGTGCTGAGCGAACCCGAGCACGTCGGTATCTGGCCGGCCACCCACTACGTCACCGACCCGCCGACGCTCGAGCGTGCCGTCGAAGAGATCCGCGCCGAGCTCGAGGAGCGCTGTCGCGAGCTCGAGTCGCAGGGAAAGCTGCTTGAGGCCCACCGCCTCCGCCAACGCACCGAGTTCGACATCGAGATGCTCCGCGAGGTCGGGTACTGCAACGGCATCGAGAACTATTCGCGGATTCTCGACGGGCGGCCGCCGGGGGCGCGGCCCTACTGCCTGATCGACTACTTCCCCGACGACTTCGTCTGTTTCATCGACGAGTCCCACCAGACGGTGCCGCAGATCGGCGGCATGTATGAGGGCGACCGCTCGCGCAAGCAGACGCTCGTCGACTACGGCTTCCGCTTGCCGTCGGCGCTCGACAACCGTCCGCAAACGTTCGAGGAGTTCTTGGCGATCGTGCCGCAGATCGTCTTCGTGTCAGCGACGCCGGGCGAGTTCGAGCGGCGCGTCTCGACGCGAATCGTCGAGCAGATCGTTCGGCCCACGGGGATCGTCGATCCCGAAGTCGAAGTGCGCCCGACCGAGAACCAGATCGACGATCTGATGAACGAGATCCGTCGCCGCGTCGAGGCGGGCGAGCGCGCTCTCGTCACCACCCTCACCAAGCGTATGGCCGAGGACCTGACCGAGTACCTCCTCGACCACGGGTTGCGTGCGCGTTACCTGCACTCCGAGATCGACACGCTCGAGCGCATCCAGATCATCCGCGCCCTCCGCCTTGGCGAGTTCGACGTGCTCGTCGGTGTCAACCTGCTGCGCGAGGGGCTCGACCTGCCGGAGGTGTCGCTGGTGGCGATTCTCGACGCGGACAAGGAGGGGTTCCTGCGCGGCGAGACGGCGCTCGTCCAGACGATCGGCCGGGCGGCGCGCAACGTCAACGGCAAGGTGTTGATGTACGCCGACCGCGAGACCGAGGCGATGCGGCGCGCGATCGCCGAGACCAACCGCCGTCGGCGGATCCAGATCGCCTACAACGAGCGTCACGGGATCACCCCTGAAACGATCCGCAAGGGGATCTCCGACATCACCGACTTTCTCGCTCTCGAGCAGACCCCGCGGCCGCGGGCGCGCCGCGCTCGCACGAGCCGCGCGGCCCGGCCGCAGCGCAGCGAAAGCGAGCTCAGGAGCCTGATCGTCGAGCTCGAGGAGCAAATGTTCGCTGCCGCCGACGACCTGCGTTTCGAGGAGGCGGCGCGCCTGCGCGACGAGATCAAGGAGCTGAAGCGCGAGCTCGACGCCGTCGCTGCCGGGTCCTAGGGGACGGGGCCCCCTCGGCTCGACACTCTTTCGAGGCTACGGGGTAGCCAAGCGCCGACCGATCGGTCATCATTGGCACATGCTCCGCGTGTCCCCCACGTGCGCGCGTGCGTGCGCGCGCCTCATATCGGTCCAGACATTCCTCGTCCTCGCGCTGGTAGCGGTGCTCGCGGTAGTCGCCGCGGCCCCAGCCACGGCCGCGAGCGGCAACCCTGACGTGAAGCGCTACCGCTACCGCATCGGGCCCTTCCATATCCAACCGGGCCAGAACGAGATCGCGTTCCGGCCTGTTCTCAAGAGCGAGCGGCCGGCGGTTCCTGGGTACATCACGCGAATCCGTCCGGACCTGACTTACCTCGACGGTCGTCGGCCGCGTGTCGACGTCGTTCACCTCCACCACGCGGTGTGGCTCAACCTTTCGCGGCGCGACGCGACGATGGGCGGACCCGAGCGGTTCTTCGCGGCCGGCGAGGAGAAGACGATCTTCATGCTCCCACCGGGCTACGGCTACTACTACGACCCCAACGACCGCTGGGTTCTCAACCACATGCTCCACGACCTCGTCGGCAAGCCCGCGGACGTGTACGTGGTTTACGAGATCGATTTCGTTCCCGCCGACAGTCCCACCGGCCGAAAGATGAAAGCAGCGCGGCCGATCTGGATGGACGTCCAGAACGGGTCGCTGTATCCCGTGTTCGACGTCTATCGGCGTGCGGGCGGAGACGGCAAGTTCACCTACCCCGACGAGCAGCCGAACGCCTATAAGGGCCGGCCGAAGAACGTCTGGACGGTCGACCAGGACGGTGTGCTGCTCGCCGGCGCCGGTCACCTCCACCCGGGCGGTCTCTACACGGACCTCTGGCTCAAGCGGAACGGGGTCCGTCCGGCACGTGTGAGCTGCCGTCAGCGGTCGGCAGCGGCCCGGCGTCGGTGCCGCGCGCGCGCCCTTACTGTCGACGGTAGCTGGGTGCGCTTGCTGCGCTCGAAGGCCAAGTACTTCGGCAAGAAGGGCCCGGTCGACTGGGACCTGGCGATGACCGGCAGTCCGGCGAATTGGCGTGTCGAGGTTCGCAAGGGCGACAAGCTGCGCATCAACGCCACCTACGACTCGAGCCGCGCGGCCTGGTACGAGTCGATGGGCATCATGGTGCTGTACATGGCCGTGGGCGAACGCGGGAAGAACCCGTTCAAGACCAAGGTCGACTACATCGGTCGCACCACCCACGGCCGTCTGCCCGAGAACATCGATCGCGGCGGCCGGCCGACCAACCTGCCCAACCCGCTGAAGCTGCCGGCCGGCGGTCCGGCGCCGCCCGTGATCGGCATCGCCGACTTCCGCTACCAGGTCGGCGACTTCCTGTTGCCCGGCAACGGCAAGCGGCCGCCGATCGTTCGCCGTGGCCAGCGGATCACGTTCGTGAACGGCGACGAAGGCAAGCTCGCCTACCACTCCGTCACCTCGTGCCGCGAGCCTTGCAACCGCTCGTCGGGCATCAGCTACCCGCTCGCCGACGGGCGTTTCGACTCGGGCCAGTTGGCGCGCAAGCTGCCGGGAGTGGGGAGGGTCCAGTGGACCCTTAACACGGCCGGGCTCAAGCCCGGTACGTACACCTACTTCTGCCGGATCCATCCGTTCATGCGCGGGTCGTTCCGCGTCCAGTGACGGACACAAGTTCGGCGAGCTGACACGGTGCGCGGGCCGCACCGGTGCCGCCTCAGGGGCGGTCCGGTGCGGCCCGGCGCGCGTACACTGGCCGGACCGATGGCCGGCGAGATCGTCATCACCGGTGCCCGTCAGCACAACCTCAAGAACGTCTCGCTGCGCCTGCCACGTGACGCGCTGATCGTCATCACCGGCCTCTCGGGCTCGGGCAAGTCGAGCCTCGCCTTCGACACGATCTACGCCGAGGGTCAGCGCCGCTACGTGGAGTCGCTGTCGGCCTACGCGCGGCAGTTCCTCGGCCAGATGGACAAGCCCGACGTCGACTCGATCGAGGGACTGTCGCCGGCGATCTCGATCGACCAGAAGACGACGTCGCGCAACCCGCGCTCGACCGTCGGAACGATCACCGAGATCTACGACTACCTGCGCCTGCTGTGGGCTCGGATCGGCGTCCCCCACTGTCCTAGCTGCGGACGGCCGATCGAGGCGCAGTCACCCGAACAGATCGTTGATCGCATCCTCGCGCGCCCGGCCGGCGCTCGGGTGATGGTGATGGCACCGGTCGTGCGCGGGCGCAAAGGCGAGTACCGCGAGCTCCTCGAGCGCCTGCGCTCGGAGGGGTTCGTGCGCGTCAAGGTCGACGGCGAGATCCGCCGCCTCGACGAGGAGATCGCTCTCGACAAAAAGCGCAAGCACACCATCTCGGTGGTCGTCGACCGTCTCGTGGTGCGTTCCGAGATCCGCCGCCGGCTTGCCGACTCGGTGGAAACCGCCGCCGCTCTCGCCGACGGCCTTGTCGAGATCGAAGATGTCGACGAGGGACGGGTCGAGCTCTTCTCGGACCGCTTCATGTGTCTCGAGTGCGGCGTCTCGATCCCCGAGCTCGAGCCGCGCGTCTTCTCGTTCAACTCGCCCTACGGTGCTTGCCCGCGCTGCACCGGTCTCGGCCACCAGCGCGTGATCGATCCCGAGCTTGTCGTGCCGAACCCGGATCTTTCGATCGCCGAGGGGGCGATCGCGGCGTGGACAGCGGCCGGCGGGGGCTACTACGAGCGACTGCTAGCGGCGTACTGCGATCAGGCCGGCGTCGACCCCCACCTGCCTTGGCGCGACCTGCCGGCCGACGTGCGCGACGAGATACTGCACGGCAGCGGCGAGCGCGTCGAGTTCACCTATCGCTCCCGCCGTGGGCGGTGGCGGCAACGGGCGACGTGGTTCGAGGGCGTGATCCCCAACCTCGAACGGCGCTACCGCGAGACCGATTCCGACGCTGTGCGCGAGCGGATCGAGAGTTTCATGACGCTGCGGCCGTGTCCCGAGTGCCGTGGTTCGCGGCTGCGCCCCGAGGCGCGCGCGGTGCGGGTCGGCGGGCTCGGCATCCACGAGCTCGCGGCCCTGTCGGCGCGCGAGGCGCTCGCCTGGGTGCGCGGTCTCGAACTCAGCGACACCGAGCGGCGCATCGCCGCCCGCGTCTTGCGCGAGATCGAAGAACGTCTCGGCTTCCTCGAGTCGGTCGGCATCGGCTACCTATCGCTCGACCGCGCCGCCGCCACGCTGTCGGGCGGGGAAGCGCAGCGGATCCGCCTCGCGACGCAGATCGGGTCGAGTCTCGTCGGCGTGCTCTACATCCTCGACGAGCCATCGATCGGCTTGCACCAACGCGACAACGCGCGGCTCGTCGCCACGCTCGAGCGGCTGCGTGATCTCGGCAACACCGTGATCGTCGTCGAGCACGACGAGGGCACGATGCGCGCTGCCGACCACATCGTCGATCTCGGTCCGGGCGCCGGCGAGCACGGGGGAGAGGTGGTCGCACAGGGCCCGCCCGCGGCGATCATGGCGAGTCCCGACTCGCTCACCGGCCAGTACCTGTCGGGCCGCCGCAAGATCGCGCTGCCCGAGCGTCGGCGCACACCGCGCGGTTGGCTGCGGATCGAAGGGGCGAGCCAGCACAACCTCAAAACGATCGACGTCGACGTGCCGCTCGGCGTCTTTTGTTGCGTGACCGGGGTGTCGGGTTCGGGCAAGTCGACGCTCGTCAACGACATCCTCTACAAGGCGGTGGCCGCCCGCCTGCACCGCGCGCGTGCCCGTCCCGGGCGGCACCGGCGCGTCGTCGGTCTCGAGCAGATCGACAAGATCATCGCGATCGACCAGGCTCCGATCGGGCGCACGCCGCGCTCCAACCCGGCGACCTACATCGGTCTGTTCGACCACATCCGCGAACTTTTCGCGCGCACACCCGAGGCGCGCGCCCGCGGCTACAAACCGGGTCGGTTCTCGTTCAACGTGCGCGGTGGGCGCTGCGAGACGTGTCGCGGCGACGGTCAGTTGCGCATCGAGATGCACTTTCTGCCCGACGTCTATGTGGAGTGCGAGCAGTGCCACGGCCGCCGCTACAACCGCGAGACGCTCGACATCCGCTTCAAAGGCAAGACGATCGCCGACGTGCTCGAGATGACGGTCGACGAGGCGCTCGAGTTCTTCGCCGCGATCCCGAAGGTGCGGCGGCGCCTCGAGACGCTGCGCGATGTGGGGCTCGGCTACGTGCGGCTCGGCCAGCCGGCGACGACGCTGTCGGGCGGCGAGGCGCAGCGCGTCAAGCTCGCTTCCGAGCTGTGCAAGGTCGCGACAGGCAACACGCTGTACATCCTCGACGAGCCGACGACCGGCCTTCACTTCGCCGACATCGAGCGGCTGCTCGCGGTGCTGCAGAGGCTCGTCGAGCAAGGCAACACGGTGCTGGTCATCGAGCACAACCTCGACGTGATCAAGTCCGCCGACTGGCTGATCGATCTCGGGCCGGAAGGCGGGGCCGAGGGTGGCGAGATCGTTGCCGTCGGCACGCCGGAAGAGGTCGTAGGCGTCGAGCGCTCCCACACCGGCCGTTTCTTGCGACCGCTGCTCGCCTCCGATCCGTCAGCGCACGCGGACGTGCAGCGTGCGGATCGCGACGCGGCCGCTGCTGTCGCGTAGGCGCACGACGAGCGCGTAAGAGCTGCGCCGGAGACGGCGGGAGCGGAGCGTGAAGTAGCGGCCGACGCGCACGCGTGCCGTGGCCACTCTGCGCCCTCCCTTGCGCAGCTCGACTCGGCCGGAGAGACGTGTCGCTCCGCGCACCCGTGCCACGAGCCGGCAGCGCAAGCGTGTGCCGCGACGGCGGCAGCTGACCCGGAGCGCGCGGGCTACGCGCCGCACGAGCGGCGACACGCCGGTCGTGCCGCCTGCGGGCGACGGCGTGCCGGAGCTTCCCGACGGCGAGTTCGGTGGGCCGCTGCTCCCTGCGCCGCCGCTACCTGTACCGCCGCTCCCGCCCGGCGCACCATCCGCGCCCGGCGAGGTTCCCCCCGTGCTGCCACCGCTCGCGTCGCCCGTCGGCGGCGACCAGGCGGCGGTCAGCTCGAGCAGACGGCGGACGTCGAGACGACCGCCCGACACCGTTTTGCCGGCGAACGCCGGTAGGCGATCGACGGAGCGCAGCAGAAGATCGCGCACCTGAGCGCCGGTGAGCGTCGGCCGCAGGCCGAGGACGAGCGCGGCCGCGCCGGCCACGGCGGGTGCGGCCATCGACGTGCCGCTCATGAACGCCCACTGCGGGGTCGCGGGGAGCTCGCTGTCGAGGCAGCGCAGCTGCACTCCGTCGAGGGCGACACGCCCCCCTGCCGTGCCGTCGTAGTCGACAGCGATGCCCACCCGCACGCTTCCCGCGGCCGATAGCGAGTCCCCCTCTGCGCCGATGTCGACCGACAATGTCGTCTCGAAACGGCCGCCTGTGTCGTGCGTGTCGAGCGGATACGAGTGCACGTCGCTCGCGCTGTCGGTCGCGACCAGAGCGGACAGGGTGAAAGCGGGCTCGCTCGTGCTGCGCTCGGCGGGATCGTCGACTAGGTAGCGGACGACGAGGCTGCAGCTCTGCCACTGGCGGATGTCGAACGTGCTGCGCGCGATCAACTCCGTGCGCCCGGAGACCGGCGATGGGGAGTCCGAGACGTCGAGCACCGCAACCCCGGGTCCCTCGGCGTCGGCGATGGGGGATGTCACCTGCCAGGCCGGTAGACCGCCCTGCCGTTCCTCCCAGTCGTCGGCGAGCGAGTGCGAGGAATCGAACATCCAGCTGCTCACCGAGCGGTTCACGAAATCGGGGTACGACGAGAGGATCAGCGCACCGGGAGCGGCCAGGTCGACGCTCGTCGCACCGTAGTTCGAGAAGTCGGCAAGCCGATCGAACTGGTCGCTCGCCGCCACGCTCACCACATTCGGGCTGTCGATCCCCGACGGGTAGTGAGGGGTGATGTCTGTGTCTGTACCGTCGTTGCCGGCCGCAGCCACGAACACCATCTCGGGATGGCGACGGATCGCGGCGGCCTCGGCCTCCGAATAGGCGGCACTGCCGAGCGCCCCGAACGACATGTTCACTACACGCGCGCCGGCGCGCGCCGCGTACTCGATCGCCTCGACGACCGCGGCGCTGTCTACCCCGCTAGCGAAGCTTCCGGCTCGCAGCGCGACGATCTGGGCGGTCGGTGCAACGCCGGCAACTCCCGCGCCGTCGTTGGTCGCGGCAGCGGCTACGCCGGCGACGTGGGTGCCATGGCCGTCGCTGTCTTCGGGCCGCGCGTCGTTGGAGAGGAAGTCCCAGCCGCGGACGTCGTCGACGTAACCGTTCCCGTCGTCGTCGACGCCGGGCGTTCCCGCCGCCTCGCGCGAGTTCACCCATACCTTGCCCGCTAGGTCGGGATGGTTGTAGGCAACCCCGGTGTCGATGACAGCGATCGGCGCGGCGCGCGGCGGCGCGATGTCCCACGCCTCGTCGGCGTCGATGTCGGCGTCGGGCGTGCCCGCCGGTTCGTCATCGAGGAGGACCTGGCCGGTGTTGCGCAAACCCCATTGGCGCGGAAAGAGCGGATCGTTGGGCAGGTACTCGAAGCTGCGCTTGCGGGCGGTCTCGGCCACCGCGACCGCGGGCGAGCGCGCTAGCGCGCGAGCGCGCGCAGCAGGACTAGCGCCGCGGGCCGGCTCCACGATCGCCGCCCCTGTCGACGGCAGCCACTTGACCGCGTGCACGCCCGCGGCCCGCAATGCAGCCGCGCGGGCGGCACGTGTCGATCCGCGGCGGAAGATCACGACGATCCGCCGTGCGCGACCCTTGCCGCGCGCGATCGCAGGGGGCGCGGCTGTCGACCGGCGGGCGGCCGGATCGGCGCCCGGAGAGCGGCCCCGCCACGGGGACGGGCGCCGGCCCGCCGGTCGGGAGCCAGCGGCGGCGCCAGCGAGGGCCTGCGGCCGCTCGTGGCGATCGACCGGCTCTGCCCGCTGCGGCGAGGACACTCGGTCCCCGCTCGCAGCGAGCGACACCGCCACTATCGCCGCCACGGCGAAGCCGGTCAGCGCCGCCCTGCGTCTGCACCTGCCCTGTGTGGTGTCGCCGTCGCCCGTCGGCTCCATCGCTGCCGCCGCCCGCGGCCCGCGGCCGCCGGCCGCCTCACCCGTTTCTATCGGATGCTTGCCTTCGCGGCGCCACTCTCTGGGGCCGCTGGTCGCCGCGCCCGTACACTGCCCGCGTGAGCGAGGAAGTCGGGTGGCTGCGTGCGTGGTGGCGCAAGTGGCGTTGGTTCGAGCGCGACTCGTTGCCGTGGCGGCGTGCCCGCATCCACTGGGAGTTTGCCCGTCGCGGGGCCTACTGCCGCTGGCCGCTGCACGGCAACGCGCTCGAGGCGTTCGCCGAGGGTCGCCTCGAGATCGGCCGCGACGTCCACCTCGAGCCGCACGTCTGGCTTTCGGCACCGGGCAACGCGCGCATCCGCATCGGCCCCGGCACCTTCCTGAACATCGCCGTTATGGTGGCGGCGCTCGAGCTTGTAGAGATCGGCGCGCACTGCATGTTCGCGAACGGCTGCTTCATCAGCGACGCCGATCACCGCTACGACGACCTCGAGCTGCCCGTGACCTGGCAAGGGTTCACGAGCAAAGGCCCGACGCGTATCGGCGACAACGTCTGGTGCGGAGCCAACGTCGTCGTAACCAGTGGCGTCACGATCGGCGAGCGCGCGGTGATCGGCGCGAACAGCGTCGTCACCAGCGACATCCCGCCCTACTCGGTGGCGGTCGGTGCGCCGGCACGGGTCGTCAAGCGTTTCGCACCGTCGAGCGAGGATCTCGGCGGCGGCGAGTAACGGCTTCCGCGGAGCGCCCCTACAGGCTCGGTCCGCCGGTGAAGGGCTCTTCGGTCGCTGCGGCCTCCTCGGCTTCGGCGAGCAGCGAGCGCAGCCGCTCGAGCTCGTCGGGCGCCATCTCGTAGCAGTGCTCGTCGCCGGGGTAGGCGCGACCCCGCACCTCCTCGCAGTAGCGGCGCACTCCCGCCACCATCGCGTCGCGCAGCTCGGCGTAGCGCTTCACGAACCGCGGCTTGTGCCCGCCGTAGATCCCCAACAGATCGTGGAAAACGAGCACCTGGCCGTCGGTCTCGGGCCCGGCCCCGATGCCGATCGTCGGCACCGTGAGACGGGCGACGATCTCGCGCGTCAGCTCGCGCGGAATCGCCTCGAGCACGACCGCGAAGCAGCCCGCTCGCTCCAACTCGAGCGCCTCGCGCAACACCGCCAGCGCACGCTCGGCGGTGCGGCCCTGCGACCGGTATCCGCCGAGCTGCGTCGCGGTTTGCGGCGTCAGCCCCACGTGGCCCATCACCGGGATGCCGGCCTCCACGATCGCCCGTGCCCGCTCGGCCGAACGCCCGCCGCGCTCGAGCTTGACCGCGTCGCAGCCCGCTTCCTTGACGAACCGTTGCGCCGACGCCACCGCCTGTTCGTCGGAGCGCTCGTAGCTCGCGAACGGCAGGTCGCCGACGAGCAGCGGCGAGCGCAGACCCCGCCGCACCGCCGCCGCCAACATCAACATCTCGTCGAGCGACACCGGCACCGTGCTCTCGTAGCCGAGGACGGTCATCGCCGCCGAATCGCCGACGAGCACCACGTCGACCCCCGCAGCCTCGGCGACCTCGGCGCTCGGGTAGTCGTAGGCGGTGACCATCACGATCGGCTCGCCGAGCGCCTTCTTCTCGGCCAGCGTCGACAGGGTGACCGGCCGCCCCTTCGGTGGCGGCGCCGAAGCGCGGGGTGCGGCGCTCATCGCACGAGCTCCGAAGCTTTCGTGTCGACCGCCACGATCCGGTTCTGCTCGTCGACGTGGACCACCACAGGGCGGTGATCGTCGAGCTCCTCCTCCTCGTACTCGGCGTAGGAGAGGATGATCAGCGTGTCGCCGGTGTGCACGAGACGGGCGGCCGCCCCGTTGACGCAGATCTCGCGCGACCCGCGCTCGCCCCGGATCGTGTAGGTCTCGAAGCGGTTGCCATTGTTGATGTCGAGAACGTGCACGAGCTCGTGCTCGCGGATGTCGGCTGCCTCCAGCAGCTCCTCGTCGACGGTGATCGACCCGACGTAGTTGAGGTCGCTGCCAGTCACCGTCGCACGGTGGATCTTCGACTTGAGCATCGTCCTTCTCATAGTTCGGCGCCTCCGAGCGTGACGTTGTCGATTAGCCGCGCGCGCCCGATGCGTGCGGCAACGGCCAGCAGGGCAGGCCGTTCGAGCGACTCGACCGGTCGCAGATCTTCGAGCGAGCGAAGTTCGAGATATTCCGGCTCGACGCCCGCCGCGGCGAGCTCGCCGCGCGCGACCGCGAGCACCTCGGCGGGCGTCACCACCCCGTTCGCGGCAGCCCGTCGCGCCGCCTCCAGCGCGCGCGAGAGGGCGGTCGCGCGTTGGCGCTCATCCGGGCTGAGGTAGACGTTGCGCGAGCTCATCGCGAGACCGTCCGCTTCGCGCACGGTCGGGCAGACGACCACCTCGACCGGGAAGTCGAGGTCGCGCACCATCCGGCGGACCACGAGCGCCTGTTGCGCGTCCTTCTGCCCGAAGTAGGCGCGCTGTGGCTGCACGATGTTCAAGAGCTTGGCGACGACGGTCGTCACGCCGTCGAAGTGCTCGGGACCGCGGCGGTGCGGATCGCCGCAGAGCACCTCGGTGAGACCGCCACGGACGCGCACCGTGGTGCAGTGATCGCTGGCGTACATCTCGTCGACGGGCGGAGCGAAAAAGAGGTCGACTCCAGTCGCGCGCGCGAGCTCGATATCGCGCTGTTCGTCGCGCGGATACGACTCGTAGTCCTCGCCGGGACGGAACTGCGTGGGGTTGACGAACGACGAGACGACGACCGTGGCGCACTCGCTGCGAGCCCGTCGCATCAACGACAAGTGACCCTCGTGGAAGAAGCCCATGGTCGGCACGAGACCCACGCTGCCGCTGCGCCGCTCGTCGAGGGCAGCACGCAACTCGCGCTTGCTCCGCACGACCTTCACGGCGCGATCGCGGCGGGCCGAGCGGCGTT